>JANWXX010000448.1 GCA_025057345.1 Polyangiaceae bacterium
TGGGCTTCGTTGCTGCGTCCGCTCGCGCTGAGAACACTGTCTCTGAGGAGTCGGTGGTGATCCGTGCTCACCCTGGCGAGGGGGGGCCTGAGTCCGGGCGAGCCAAAACCCGGGTCAGTCGCCGGGACATGGACGAGAGGCTCCCTCGATCCGCACCCGATGCACTCCGTTATGAGCCAGGGGTGTTCGTCCAGCAGACGGGTCATGGCCAGGCTTCCCCGTTTCTGCGTGGGCGCACAGGCCAGCAGACAGTGATGCTCTTCGACGGAATCCGCCTCAATACCAGCACCTACCGCCAGGGCCCCAACCAGTACTTCTTCACCGTAGACGCCCGTTCGGTTCGCGCGATTGAAACCACTCGTGGGGGCGCGTCCACCCTCTACGGTTCCGACGCGATTGGCGGTGTGATTGAAGCGCTTCCCCTCGAACCTTCGTACCAGGAAGGGGCCGGTTTCCTCCTCCGCCCTCGTACCATGCTGCGTTACGCGAGTGCGGATGCGGCCTTCGGTCAGCGCGTCCAGGTCGATGCTCAGCTTTCGGAGCGGCTCCAGGGGGTTATGGGTGCTGGATACCAGCGAGTAGGGAGGCTCCGAAGTGGCGGGATCATCCGAGGTGCGGATGGGCAGCCTGCGCTAGTTCCCCGTTTTGAGGAAGATGAGAAGACCCAGCTTGGTACCGGCTACCAGGAGGTAACCGGGGATGGTCGGCTGGTCTACCGCCTTGGTTCGGATACCCGGCTGGTGGGTGCGGTCTACGTGTATCGCCAGTACGACGCACCCCGGACAGACCAGTGCCCACCGCCTGGCGCGCTCCGGGATGTGTGTCTGAACGTGGACGAGCAGTTCCGCACTCTTGGCTACGTCGCCTTGCAGGGGGATCTCGGTGCGGTCGGACGTGCAAGTCAGCTCGCCCTTTCCTTCCAGCGACAGCATGAGCGCAGGACACTTCGCCGCCCATCCTCCATTTCCATCCGCCTTAACAACATTGGCCGCGATGATGTGAACACCTACGGCATCACCGCCAAGCTGGGCTCTCGCCCTGTGCCTCTTGCTCCTGGTGCCGAAGGGCGCCTCGACTATGGCGTCGACCTTTACCACGACACGGTGGACTCTGTAGCCTTCGAGCAGTTCGTCGACCTCGGGATCACCCGTCGTCAGTCGCGCGGGCAGTATCTAAATGGTTCCTTCTACACCCAAGGTGGTGGGTTTTTCCGAGGAGAAGCTACCATGCTGCGCCGCCGTCTGATGGCTCGGGCTGGTGGGCGAGTGGGAGGAGCGAGGGCGAGGGCGCCAGGGGATCCAGAGTCGGGGACGAGTGCGGTAGCTCAATCGTACCTGCTGTTGGCATCCACAGCGGGGGTGGAGGTCGCCATGACGCCGTGGCTCTCGGTACTAGGCAACATCGATCGCTCCATCCGCGCGCCAAACCTCGACGACCTGACGGCAAGGCAGCAGGCGGGGCCTGGATTCCAGTACGAGAACCCGGAGCTTCGTCCAGAAATAGGCACAACGGCAGAAGTAGGCGTGCGCTTCGATGGGGCCCAGATTTCTGCAGAAGTGTGGGCATTTCGCTCCCTACTTGAGTCGGCAATCACCCGGGTGATCCGAGGAACATGCCCGAAGAATACGTCCCAGTGCAGCAGCTCGTGGTACGTCTATCAGTTGATCAACGTGCCGGGCCTCTCGGAGCTACGAGGGATTGAGGGGGCACTCAAGGGGAAGCTGGAGCGGTGGTCGCTCCGCGCTAGCTTCGCTGCCACCCGTGGCGATGGCCCCAACCCTGTGGACCCCCGCGGCGAGCGTATCCCACTGTCACGAGTGCCCCCGGTGAACGGCACCGTTGAGCTTCGCCATGACCTGCGTCGCGAGGTTTATCTTGGAGGGTCGCTCCGCTGGGCGCTTCGACAGGATCGCCTCGCGATCACGGACCGGAGCGACGCCCGGATCCCCCTGGGAGGTACGCCAGGCTTTGCTGTGATCGACGCCCGAGCGGGGCTTCGCCTTAAGCGAGAGTTCCTCGCCTCCTTGGTCATCGAGAATTTCATGGATACCCCTTACCGCATCCACGGTTCAAGCATCAACGGCCCTGGTCGGGGGGTGCTACTCCAGATCGAATCCGGACTTTTACCTACGAAGAAACCTGACCATGAAATCCTCCATCGCTCACTTCATCCTCTGCCTAACACTCTCGACTTCGGTCCTCTCCGGTTGTGAGGAGGACGACCCTGTAGAGAATAACCCTACCCCTTCCGCGGGAGCCTCCGGTTCCGCAGGTGGGGGGCAGGCGGGAACCGCTGGCTCTGGACAGGCAGGGAATAGCGGTACAGGAGGCTCCGCAGGTTCGGGCGGGGACAGCGGTACCGGTGGCTCGGCGGGTTCAAGCGGAAGCGCGCCAGTCTGCGAGGTATCCAAGGATGACTACCAGCCCAGGGTAGATGGTTCCCAGAAGGATACCTGGCCTGCTTGTGTTTCGGATGGGAACTCTTATGTGCAGGTGGAGGCAAACATCAGCACTCTGGCAAGGATCGAGGCCTTTGAGAAGATCGCCCAACGTCTTGGCTTTGGGACTACCAAAGTACCGACACCAGTAGAATTCGTCGATTCTCTCTCCGATTACACGGTACCGGAGGGGCTAGAGTCTCGGGTGGCTCGGCGGGAAGATGAGCACTACCCACCAGCTTCCAAGAAGTGCCAAGACATGACGGTAGAAGAACTAGCGGCCAACAAGGACCGCTGCGTAGGTCCGGCGCAGATCGCTCCCCTTCTCAAGGCCGCTTTTGAGGGGGGGGCTAAAGGTGAGGAGCCCAGGCTCAATGCAGCGCGTATCGAGGCAGGGCTGCTTTGGTTCCTCTTCATGTCGGTATACAAGGAGGCGGTCACCTGCGCTAACGTCCCGAAGGATTGCGACTCTTCGCTAGCCTATTACACAGGCTCCGTCGTCCGGGACGATGCGAAGGGACTGGCGAAGTACGTCAAGGCACTAGAGCAAGAAACCCACGATCGAATCTTCGACGGGAACCTGGCGGTGCGCTGCTGGCGGGATCTAGACAAGGGCAGTGCAGGGCAGGTTCAGGAGCCTGAGCTTCGTGCCCGTGCTCTGGCCCAGCTCGACAAGGCACTCCACAAGGGGGTGGCGGCGGTAGTGAAGGCCCAACTTGGGCAGCTCGAATCCCCCACCGGAGACGCAGCGCGAATCCATGTGGATTTGCTTGGGCGGTCACTGCTCCGGGAGGCGAAGGTGAGGGACGCAGCGAAGGCAGCGATCTTGGAAGCAGAGCTGAACAAGCTCCCCAACCCGGATGTGAAGGCAGCGACCGAGGCGCTGGACGCTCTCTTCCCCTGCCCCTGAACAAGGCGGAGGCTTCATACCGTCCGTTAGGGCAAGATAGTTCTTCTGCCTCCGAGGAGTTTGTATCTTAGATTCCTGATAGAAGAACTGTCTTGGGAGTGAGCGGTATGCTGCTGGGGTTGCTCTCCGATACACATACACTCCACCGTCGCCTCGCAGTACCTCCTGTCGATCTGCTGGTACATGCGGGGGACATCTCCCGCGGGGGGACCGAAGGAGAGATTGTCGATTTTCTCGATTGGTATGGGGAGCAGGAAGCCAAGGCCCGGGTTCTGGTGGCGGGGAACCACGACTTTTGGGCCGAGGCGAACCCGGAGGAGATGCATCGTCGGTGCCGGGAGCGAACGATCCACTATCTTCAGGACGAGGGAGTGGAGGCACTAGGGATGAGGATCTGGGGCTCGCCGGTGGCGCCTTACTTCCGGGGGATGGCCTTTTCTCGGGAGCGGGGGGCTGCTTGCCGGGCTCACTGGGAACGCATCCCTGAGCAGCTGGATCTGCTGGTCACACATAGCCCTCCTCACGGTATCCTGGACCGCACCTTCTTCGGGATGAAGGTTGGCTGTGAGGAGCTACGTGCTGCGGTGCTGGCACGACCGCCGAAGCTGCATGTATTCGGACACATTCATGAAGATGCGGGAGCCACGAGAATCCCGGAGGTTCCTACCTGGTTTTACAATGTAGCTCGCCTGCAGATCCCG
>JANWXX010000449.1:0-1579 GCA_025057345.1 Polyangiaceae bacterium
ACCCTCCTCATCGGTCGTGACCCCCAGGCTGATCTGGTCCTTACCGATGCAGGCGTCTCCTGGCGCCATGCCCGCCTCGAAGATCGGGGCGATGCCTGGATCCTTGTCGATCTCAAGAGCACCAATGGCACCAGCGTCAATGGTAAGGGTGGCACTGAGTTCCAACTTAAGCCCAATGACAAGCTTATCTTTGCCCGCACGGTTGTCCGCTTTGAGGTCCAGGATAAGCAGGATGAAGCCTACAACGCTCAGCTCGAACAGCTCCTCAACATCGATGACCTCTCAGGGCTGCTGATCCGACGCCGCTTCGAAGCCGAGCTAGATCGCCTCCTGACTCAGGTCCGCGCCCAGAACCGCCCTCTCGGCCTCCTCGTCATGGACCTGGACGGGATCAAAAAGATTAACGACACCCACGGCCACCTCTTCGGTGCGTACACGATTGGTGAGGCTGGGCGCATCATTGGGCGCATCCTGGAGGGGCGCGGCATCGGCTCTCGCTTCGGCGGAGATGAGTTCCTGGCCGCACTCCCCGGCTTTGACCGGGCCGCTACCGCCGCTGTGGGCGAAGAGATCCGCCTCGCTATTGCCCACCACCCCTTCCAGCGGGGGGGTGTCCAGCTCTTTCCCGGCATCTCTATCGGCGTGGGTGCGTTCCCCGAGGACGGCGCTTCCCAAGAGGCTCTCTTTGAGCATGCCGACAAGGCTCTCTACCGCGCCAAGCAGGGCGGCAAGAATCGCGTCAGCTTCTAATCTGTCTTGCATGCATCTACTTGCGTGGGGCGTGCTACAAACGTGGGAAGCTCGGGGGACCATCTCGAATGCGGGGACCACGAGGATCCTCTCATACTGGCTGGAGGCCATTGCCAAAAACCCTTCAACCCCGTTGCCGCTGCTCTGGGCTGTCGGTCGACAATTCCCGGCTGCGCTAGTGGCCAACCCGCTGCTGGCCACCCTTACGATGAACGGCCCCGGTGCGTTGAGCGCAACCTGGTGGAAACTGCCATGGCGTTGCTAGGCGAGCCCTCGACTCCGCTGTGGCTCGCCACCCTTGTTGCTCGCCATTCGGGCCTCTCTCCGCAAGATTGTGTGAGGAAGTACAACCCGGTGATATCTTCGCCGTCTGCACTGATGGTGTCTTTGGTAAGGCTCCCGAAATTCTCCTCCGAGATTCTCTGGAATTGGCCCTTGAGAATCCGATGCATGCTGCCAAAACCCTGGTCACACCAGGCTCAGGAGTTGCCAAAAACGCAAGACTGACGCAGATAACACCACTGCGGTCGTCGTTGTTGTCCCCTCCCTTTTCTAGCGCGGAAAGCGCAACAGAAATTATGCTATGACCGGAGGGTGCAAAGTCCGTGGTGGTTGGTGTCGGTAAGCATCCTGGTGGCGGGGTGCTCCGGTGGGGTTCAGCAGGGTCCTAGTGCGGTGCTGCAATCGTATGCCCGTGCGATTCGAGAGCGTCGGATCGAGGAGGCCTATGCGATGTTGTCCACAGAGGCTCGCCGGTCCCTTTCGCTGGATGCTTTCCGGCGAATGGTTCTGGAGAACCCTGCGGACGCTGAGGAACTTGCCAGCGCTC
>JANWXX010000449.1:1589-3993 GCA_025057345.1 Polyangiaceae bacterium
CGCCCTGCTACAGATCCGGTGGTGACCGCCACGGTGATCACAGCTCAGGGAGACGAGCTAGTGCTGGTCTATGAGCATGGGCGCTGGCGTATTGACGGGGAGGCGATTGACTTTTACGGGCAGTCGACCCCACGGCAGGCAGTGCGCTCGTTTCTGCGAGCCTTTGAGCGAAAGCGCTTCGATGTGCTGATGCGCTTCGTCCCAGATGCAAAGAAGATCGCCGATGAGCGGTTCCCTGCCCTAGATGAGGCACGTCTGCGAGAGTCTTGGGAAGGCCCCCAGCGCGAGGAGATGGAGCGTATCTGCCAGAGCATCAAGGCAGCGCTCCCCCAGGCGACCATTGAGGAGTATAGCGACCGGGCCAGCATGAGCTATGGATCAGGGGGGACGCTCCAGTTGGTGAGAGAGCACGGGCTATGGAAAATCGAGCATTTCGATTGACGCTGGCGCTGGTAGGGGGGCTCCTCTCCGGGTGCAACGCCACGCGGGCCAAGGAGTGCAATCTGCTGACGACGCGCATCAACACTGGCGTGGAGCGGGTCGAGGCCTTTGAGAAAGAGCGGCTAGCGAAACCCGAAGGAGGGCCGAACCAAACCGCCCAGGCAATGCGGCAGATTGCCGTTCTCTACCGAGAGATTGCCCAGGAGATCCGTGGCCTAGAACTCTCGAACAAGGAGCTGAAGGCGCTGGCGGAAGATTATCAGTTTGAGGTTCGCTCTGCGAGTGGTGCCGCGGAGAGCTTGGCGACTGCACTGGAGGGCAAACGTCCGGAGGAAACCATGACTGCCGACAAGCTCTACGCCAAGCATCTGGCGGCCCAAAAGAAGGTGATCGAGCGGATCAACGGGCTCTGTGCCCGTTGAGGCTCATTCCGAAGATTTCTTCTTCTTCTGCTTCGGATTCTCCTCCTCGTCTTTGTCCTTCTTGTCGTCTTCCTCCTTCTTTTCAACGCCCGCTTCTATCGCCTTGTCCTTGCAGACCTTGAACTCCACTACAGGAGCATCCGAAGCAGCCTGGTTGTAGGCCTTGCGATTAAGTTCACCGAGGGCCTCGCACATCAGGCTGATCTGCCGATTGGTGAGCGAGTTGGGGAAATCAGCTTCGGAAACAGCGGCTAGGCTAAGCCAGTGACGGGCATCGGCAGATACATCGTACTTCTCGTTATTCAGCCGGTAGTCGGTCATCCCACGGTAGTAGTAGTAGCGGGCTCGCTCGTCCGGCTTGAGGGAGTCAATGTCGGGTTCCAGCACGCGGAAGATCGCCAGCGATTTCTCGTGCTCGTTGCTTTCGTAGTATTTGATACCTTGGTTCAGCTCGGTCTGGTAGGTGGCGCAAGCCGAGAGGAGAGAAGCAAAGATGAGGCCGAGGATCGTCGTGAGGGTGCGACCAGAGCGCATGGGCGCAAGGCTAACGGCGGCAAGGCGAGCGACGCAAGAGCCCTAGCGCCAAAACCAGTAGCTCCCAAGGCAGATGATTATCGAGTCGTGGAGCAGAGCAATCGCAGGCCCCCTTCTTTTTCTCCGGCTCTGGCGATGGGAGGGGTCGGGGAGGCTCCAGCACTGGCGGAGGAGGCAGCTTAATCTCGCAGTTCCAGCCCTCAGGACGGGCTTCGCAGCGCTCCAAGGTGCTCCCGTCCAGGCGTCGGGCAGTGAACCGAACCTTCGGTCCCTCGACCTGTACCTCGACGAAATGATGCACCACCTCCACTGCCTGCGTTGACGGATCGGGGCGCTTCCTCACCTTGTAGAGCGGTGCCCCACCTCCCCCGGAGAGAAGGTACTTCAACCCTTTGTACTCGCCTCGCTCATAAAGGTGATCATGGCCAGCGAACACAAGGGTGACCTTGTGCTTACGGAACAAGTCGGCCACCCCAGCGCCGATGAGATCCTTGTTGGGGCCGTGAGGACCGCTGGAGCCCACACCCTGGTGCATCACCACGAAGCGGTGATCTAGTCCTTCCTCGCCATCAGCTCGAGCAAGCTCTTGCTCGATCCAGGTGCGATCCGGCCCGGAATTCCAGGGGACGAAAGCGTTAAGAAAGAAGAAGCGAGCATTGGACCAACGTAGGGTAAAAAACAGTGTTCGGCTCCCGGTCGCATCCTTGCCAGTCTGGAAATAGCGGAGGAAGTTGTTCGCGTTGTTGCCAGTCATCTCATGGTTCCCGACGCAAGCGAACAGGCAGCGATCCCGGAGCATCGGTGTTTCGATGCGGAAGAACTCCTCCCAGTCCTGAGCGCTATCCCCCTCGGCTACCAGATCCCCGGTATTCACCAAGAAGTCGGAAGGGACTGCCTCCATGGCCTTCACCACCGCTGCATGGGCTTGGGGATCTGTACGGTTATCCCCGTAGAGCAAGAAGGTGAAGGGCTGGTTCTCCCGAGGTGCTGTAGTGAAGCGCCCCTCG
>JANWXX010000044.1 GCA_025057345.1 Polyangiaceae bacterium
GGGGTGGAGTCGGGCGAGTGGCGCGCGGTGATCGATCCGGAGGGGGATGAAGGGTGGGCTCAGTGGGCAGCGAGTTACCGGAAGTTCGTGGAGGCCTGGGCGACCGTAGCGGAGGAAGGGGAAGCAGATCTGCTGAGCGTGGGCGTTGAGCAGCGGAGCTGGGTAACTACTCGCCGAGCACCGCTCTACCGGGAGGTGCTGGCAGCCGTGCGATCCCGCTACCGGGGGCCGTTGACTTACTCAGCCAACTGGGATGACGCAGAGGACACAGTCATTTGGGGAGAGCTGGACGTAATTGGGATCAATGCGTTCTACCCGCTGGCCGATCGAGAGGGGGCGACCTTCGAAGTGCTGCTGGAGGGGGGGCGGAGGGTAGCAGCGCGGGTGGCAGCCCTGGGGGAACGGTGGAGGCGTCCGGTACTCTTTACCGAGATTGGTTACACCGCACGCCCGGACCCTGCGGTACGCCCCTGGGAGTGGCCTGATGGAATGAGCAACGTAAAGGTGGATGAGGTGGCGCAGGCAGATGCCTATGCGGCACTGATCGCCCCGCTGATGGATCTCCCCGGGTTTGCAGGGTTCTTCGTATGGCGGTTCTACGCTGATCCGGAAGATGTCTCCCAGGAGGCAGAGTGGGGGTTCTCCCCGAGAGGAAAGCGTGCTGAGCAGGTACTCCGGCAAGCTTTTGCTCTGCGGTGGGCGTCCGATCCAGCCCCCCTCCCGGGGGAGCTTCCGGGGAGCCTCCTCCGAGCCCTGTTCACGCCATGAAGGCCCGCTTGGCTCGGGCACCGCGCCACTCTAGGAGTGAGCGCAGCAGCCGGCTCACGCCAGGCATGAGGTAGCCGAGGGTTGCCAGCCTGCCGGAAGCTGTCGGGAGGCCGATCTCTACGGGGCTCTCGTTGCTGCGGATGCAGGCAAGCACCGCAGCGGCCACCTCCTCGGCGGAAACCATCGGTGGAGAGAAGGTCAGGTCGCTGACATGTGGATATCCCCGTCGAAGAATCCGGTATCCACGGGGCCCGGGTTGACATTGGCGATCCGAAGGCTGCGGCGCTCCAGATCCTCGGTAGCGGCGAGAACCCAGAAGCGGAGCCCTGCCTTCGTGTCGAGTACACGGCCGACCCGGGGACGCCGAGCTTCCCCGCCAGGCTAGCTACATTCACTACGCATCCGCCTGGGCTCATCTCCTCCGCTGCCGCCCGGGTCAGCACGATGGGCGCCGCAAGGTTCGCGGAGCACATCGTTGCCAACTTCTCCGGGGGGTGCCGGAGCATGTCTCCCCAGTGATGCAGCCCCGCGTTGTTGACCACCACGTCCAGTCGACCCAAGCGCTCCCGCTCCTGGCGGGGCAGGATGGCGAGGCGCTCCAGCTCACCCACATCCAGCGGGAAGGCCGTTGCCTGCACCTGCTTTCCCAGATCACCGGCATCTCCTCCAGCTTTGCTGCGGTCCGAGCTACCAGCACCAATTCTTCCCTCGCCAGCGCTCTGCCGTCGCCAGGCCGATGCCCGACGAAGCCCCGTGATGATCGCAACCTTGCCTTTTAGGTCCCTGAGCAATTGTCTCATGGCCTCTCCTCCCCTGCGGATCGTGCGCTCAGACCCAGGGGCGCTCGGAGGCAAGATCGGCTACGGTCCTAGGCATGGTGATCGTTGCTGGAACCGGGACAGACGTAGGCAAGACCTTTGTCACCTGCGCCCTCCTCACCGCCCTCCGACGCCGCGGGGCCCGCGTAGGTGCCTGGAAGCCGGTAGCCAGCGGGGTCGAAGGGGGTTGCTCTCCGGATAGCGATGCCTATGCGACAGCTCTGGGAGCCCCGGTAGCGCCGCCGCTCTATGCGTTTCTCCCTCCGGTTTCGCCCCATCTGGCAGCCCGTCAGGCGGGGGTAACCCTCACCATCGATGCCTTGGCAGCCCGGGCTAGGGCGCTGGCAGAGGGGCATGAGGTGTTCCTCGTGGAGACTGCGGGAGGTCTCTTCACCCCGCTCTCGGAGCACACGACGAATGCGGACCTGGCGTGGGCCCTGGGAGGACGCTTGCTCTTGGTAGCTCCGGATCGGCTGGGTGTTCTTCACGACCTGGGAGCAGCCCTCCGGGCTGCTCGTGGAGTTGGGCTAGGCGAGGTGACGGTGGTTCTTTCTGCTCCGGAACGCCCGGATGCCTCCACGGGGAGCAACGCTGGTGAGGTGGAGCGAACTCTGGGGCAGCGGGTAGCGGCGGTCTTTCCTCGGGGGAAGACGCAGGATGCTGCGGTGGTGGCGAGCGCGGAGGCGACGCTGGCTGCCCTGGGCCTCTGCAGCGACCAGCCCAGCAGCATCAGGGAGCGTCCTCGGCCTTGATCCAGAATCCACCTCCGCTGGGCGGAGAGATGTGCAACTCTTTCGGTAGCACATTGATCCACCCGGACACGACCTGAATTACGAAGAACTCGGCACCTTTCTCCAGAACCCCGATGGCCTTCTCCTTATCGTCACGCTGGGCGCGTACGGGGATATCTTTGGTAGCGCTCTTGGCGGGGGCAGGAGATTCCAGGACCATACGGGCGCTGGCCTTCTGTGCAGGTGCGGATGGGGGAGATTCGATGCGATCTCCCTTCTTGATGGGTGCTAGGGATCCCACCTTGACCCAGGCATCGATCACCACATCGCTCCGGCTGACGACCCGCTGGAACATGCCCCTGGTTTCGACGCTGTGGAAGAGTGGACTGGCCCCCTCAGCCATGGTGAGGGTGTAGATGTTCTCTCCGTTGGGCTTGTCGAAGAGGTCGAGGGATTGACCCTTCATGAGATAGGGTCGGGCATGCTGGGGAGGGTCGTAGATCGTGGGACGAGCCCACTCCAGGGAGAAAGCGTCGCAGGGGCCTGTACCTCGGAGCGTTTGTCCTTCGGAGCCTGCGATGGTCAACTCGGCGGTGAGCTTGCCCTGGGCGCCCTTGACCAGCTTCACTGGATATCCTCCGGCGATCTTCACCTGCTCGCCCACTGCATCTACATCCTTCACTGCGTAGATCGGAATCGTGTCGAGAGTGATCCACCCTTCGAGGCGCAGCGTAGGCTTCCCGGTTGACGTACTGACCTTACTCCGTACCCTCGCAGGATCCTCGGCGATGGTTAGCGAAAGCGGGACGGTAGTTCCGATGAATTCGGCGATGACCTTGCCATCCTTAGACGCATCGTAGAGCTGGAGACCACGCCCTAGCAGCGGTGAGCCTTTGAGAGTGCAGGTCGAGGGTGCATCCTGGGCGTACGCTTTCGCAACCGGCCCCGCAGCGGGGATTCGGAACCATGTAGGCCCGAAGAACACAGCCACGAGCGCCAAGGGAAGGATATATTCGACGTTTCGCATGCTCCTGGGAGTGTAGCGCCTCCACCAAGACTGGCCCAACCTTGCAAGGAGGTTCAATCCCGGAGCCAGTGACATGTATAGCCGCCCGGATGTTTTTGCAGGTAATCCTGGTGATACTCCTCGGCAGGGGTAAAGGTGCTGGCGGGGACGATCTCGGTGACGATAGGTCGCTTCCATTTGCCGCTGGCGTCGACTCGAGCCTTGACCTCTTCCGCAACTTTCTTCTGAGCCTCGGAAGTGTAGAAGATCGCTGAACGGTACTGAGTTCCGATATCGTTTCCTTGACGGTTTTTTGTCGTTGGGTCGTGCATGCGGAAGAACCATTTTTCCAGCAGCTCGCCATAGGAAAGTTTGAGTGGATCGAAGACGACCTTTACCGCTTCCGCATGGCCGGAATTTCCATACTTAACCTGCTCGTATGTAGGGTTGGGGGTGGTCCCTCCAGTGTAACCAACCTCGGTATCTAGGACACCAGGGATGGTGCGCAGGATCTCCTCCATGCCCCAGAAGCATCCGCCGGCAAGGATAGCGACCTCCAGGGTCGCCCCGCAGCTAGGTCGTTGGTCGGGCTCGAGGGAGGTACAAGCGCTAGCAGAGGCCGTCCCAACGGGAGTATCCTTGCCGAAGAGAGAGAGGAACTCACTGTAGCCTTCTGCTTGGAGCCGGTCCACAGGGATGAAACGGAGGGAGGCAGAGTTGATGCAGTAGCGGAGACCACTTGGAGCAGGTCCATCGGGGAAGACGTGGCCGAGGTGGGAGTTTCCCTCGCGGGAGCGGACCTCGGTGCGGAGCATCCCGTGGGAGTGATCCGGTCGCTCTACGATCCGCCCGGGCTGGATTGGTCGGGTGAAGCTGGGCCAGCCAGTACCAGAGTCGAACTTGTCCGTAGAGCTGAAGAGGGGCTCCCCAGAAACCACGTCGACGTAGATCCCCTCCTCGTGGTTATCCCAGTAAGCATTACGGAAAGGAGGCTCGGTAGCATCCTCTTGGGTCACCATGTACTGCAAGGGAGTGAGTTTCTTTCGAAGCTCCTCTAGGGGAGGCTTGGGGTAGGTACGTGTTGCCATGATGGGAAGTTCCTTATGCAATAGACGAATCCCCCCTGCTTTGCCGCAGGGTAGGGGCTTCTCGCTTCCACGTGGAGCCTACCACTAGGTAAGTGTGGAGAAGCCTGTCCTTACCTGAGCTCTACGGCTAGGTTTCCTCGGTTGTTCTTTCGCGGACCGTCATTTCTTTCCATGGCCGGGACCGAGGATGTCGGCCATGCGGGCGACGGCGTCAAAGCCTTCCACGTGGGGTGGGTGGTGGCAGGAGCTAATGCAGGACTCGGGGGTCGGACGGGTGACGATGCGAGTTTTGTCGGAGGGGTTCTCAACGTGACGGCCTCCGGGGCCATGGCACTCCTCGCATTGGACATTTCGGAGGAGAGCGTTGTCGGTGACGGTACTGCCTCCCGGTTTCTCGTAGCCGGTGACATGGCACTTCACGCAGTCGAGATTGAACTCTTTGTGCTGATCCGCCAGCGTCTTGTAGGCCCAGGCGTGGGGGGTCTTGTCCCAGACCTCACGGGCGGCGGCATGACAGCCACTGCAGACCGCGACCCCGATGAAGCGATTGCCGTCGGGGCCGGGGGGAGGGGCCTTCCGGTCGGCGAAGGCGGTGCGGTTGTGCTCATTGACCTTGCGGTAGTAGTCGAGCATCGCCAAGTAGATGCTGTCGTCGCGCCCTAGGTCGACGGTGATGTTTACCGTAGAGACGCGGAAGTAGCTCCCGGTGGCGGGGGGTTGCCTGGGGGGGCCCTGGACGCCGGTCCCATCCTGGAAGGAGAAGCTGCCGTCGCGGACGTGGAGGTCGACCACGGAAACCGTCTGCAAGTGGTTCGACGGCTGGACGACCAGCGTGCGGTTGAGGAGCACTGGAGGCAGAGGCTTGTCGTTGGCATCACCTTGCTCAAAGGGCTTACCTACCGCCACCACCTGCAATTCGGGGGCTTCCTCGATGAGTCGGAGTGCATCACCCCGGGGCAGCGCGAAGAGGCCTACGAGCACCTGCGCTCCCTGGGCCTTGAGCTGATCGAGAGAGGCCCGGAGCGGGGCTGCCGTGGGCTTGACCTCAACCCCCTCTGGCACCACCCCCATCCTTGCCGGAGCACTCAATCCCACGAAACCCACCTTGACTCCGCCGACCTCCCAGAGAACTGTGGGAGCAGCGCCGGCAGTAGCTCCAGAGAGGTTTGCCGCCAGCAGTGCCGCTCCAGAACGCTCTCGTAGGCTCGCTAGGGTGGTAGTGCCGTCGGCCCAGTCATTGGCCCCAGGCGCCCAAGCGACCAGACCTGTTTTCTGGAAAGCAGTAGCTAGTGCTTCTGCCTTCCAGCGATCTTGAGTCGCGTGTTCGTTGCGGAGCATCGGGTCAAGGAAGAACAAGGGCCCTGCCGCCGCCAGCAAGGAGGCGGGCGCCTGCTTGCGTTCAGAGGCCAGGTAGGCGCCTAGGTGATCGATTCCGCCGAGCTGGTTTTTGGAGCAACCGCAGGGCTCCAAGGCGCCGGCTACGGTGGAGAGGAGGTAGAGCCGGACCGTGGGGGAAGGCTCTCGGGGGAGAAGTGTGTCCTGGTGTGTGCTTCCGGAGCGGCATCCCTGGCAGGCAGTCACAGACCCCGAGGCCACCAGTGCCAGCAGCAAGAGGAAGCGGAGGAGGGAAGACATTCGAGAATTCCTCGTGTAGTACACATCGAACGCAGGGGCTGCACAGCAACTGGGCAGGGGGGCAGGTTCTACCTGGAGGTCCGAGGAGGGCCACGGTACCGTAGATGGGTCCGGCGTCGGAGGGCCTGGCTGGAACTTGGTGCCGGGCAGGTGGTCTGTGGGGTGCATCCCACCATTGTCTGCGAGGGTTCATGCGCCGTTCTCCCTCCGAGCTGCTAGCTTACCTGTTGCCCCTGCCGTTGTTGCTGTCCTGCCAAGAGCCAGCGCGCCCTGTGGTCACCTGCTCCCAGACCTTCGCTGAGCTGCGCGCCGTACGTCGGGGGGTTCAGGTCGAACCTCCGGGGGAGGCGGCGCGGGCCCCTTATCCCCGGGAGCGTCTGGCGGATGGGCAGAAGATCACCCTGGAACCCGGTGGGCTGGCATGGTTGCGGCGCGACAGCGGGGCGACGCTGCTGGTGGCAGGACCCGGGCGGCTTACCCTCCGGTTCGACGCGCTCCAAGTGCAGGAGGGCAAGATCTTTGTTGATACGCCTCCGGGGCTTCCTACGGCACTGGAGACGCCCCGGGGGATGCTTCACCTGTCGGACGTGCGGGCTAGCGTCGAGGTCCAGAAGGATGGGAGCACTGAGGTCTATGTACTTCGGGGGGCCGTTCGGACGACCACGGGCGAGCAGGCGAGCTCCGGCGAGCGGCTCCTTCTCGGTGCCGATGGCAAGGCGAGCAAGCGCCCCGAGGTCGCCTGGGAAGACTGGACAGGAGGTTTGGCCACCACCGATCCGAGCGCCCAGCCTGCCCCTTTCGGAATCGGTACCGTTGGGGCGCGCACCCCGGGGGCCACCGGGGAGCCCCGCTTCCCTCTGACGATCCAGAAGCTCGATGTACGGGTGAAGATCGATCACGACCTAGCCATCACCGAGGTGGAGGAAATCTTCTTCAATCCTTCGGGGGAAACCGTTGAGGGGATCTACCGCTTCCGAACACCGGAGGGAGCGGCTCTCCACCGCTTCGGTGTCGACCGGGAGGGGGAGGTGATCTGGGGTCGGATCAAGGAGAAGCAAGCTGCTGCTGCCCAGTACCAAGCCCATGTCTACCAGAACTCCCAGGAGGATCCGGCTTTGCTGGAGTGGGTCGCCCCTGGTGTTTACCAGGCCAGGCTTTACCCGATCCAACCTGGCGGCTCTCGGCGTGTAGTGACCCGCTATGCCGAGTGGCTCAGTCGCCAGGGCAAGCGCTCCGAGCGCCGTATGTACATCTATCCGATGGCTGCTGAGGGGGCCGAGAGCACCCTCCCTCGTATTGAGGAGCTGAACATCACCCTCGACCTAGAGAAGGCCGGTGCTCAGGACATTCGCGCCGGGATGCTGGGCACCCGCGACGGGAACAAGCTGACCATCCGAGCCTGGGATGTGCTCCCCCGGGCTGACCTTGCCGTCGAACTTTTCGATGACGGTGCCCCGATCGCTACCGCCTACCGTGCTCCTCACAAGCTTGAACTCGATATGATCGAGCACGAAAAACGCGCTCAGGCGGTGGCCGACGCCCAGGGAGAAGCCGACTACCTGCTGCTCCCCGTCCGCCCCGGTCCTGCCAACGAACCCCCGGGTGGCCTGGATCTCGCCATCGTCCTGGATGCTTCAGCTGCTACGGATTCCAGCGCCCTCGCCTCCGCTCGCGCTACTACTGCCGCCTTGCTAGCGCACCTGGGTCCTGAGGATCGCGTCGCGGTGTGGGCTAGCGACGCCATCCTCCGGCCCGTCTACGAGCGCTCGGGTGAGTTCCTCCCGGCTGATCCCTCCCGTCGCCAGGCGATCCTCTCCGGGCTTGCACGTCTCGACCGCGGTGGCGCAACGGACTTGGGTGCTGTGCTCTCCGACGCTGCCAGCAAGCTCGACCCCCGACGGCGCGGGGCTGTCATATACATAGGTGATGGGAAACCCACCATAGGCGAGCTGGCACTGGCGGAACTCCGGGAGCGCTTCGGGAGGTTGCCTCGACCTGTACGTATCTTTGCAGTAGGCGTAGGGCATGACGCCAATATGGGGATTCTCCAGGGGCTCGCTCGGGGGGCCTTCGCTGAGCGAGTGACTGATGGCTACGAGGCTGCGCGCACCGCACTGCGGCTGCTGGAAGAGGCTGAGCGCCCTGTATGGCTTGGAACCTCCGTCGACTTGGGGCCTGGTGTGGAGCGAGTTTTCCCTCGGGAGCTGGGGGCTCTCGCCGCTGATGAGACCGCTCTGGTTGTGGGTCGCCTTGCCGGGGAGCCTCCGAAACAGGTGATTGTCCGGGGGTCCGGGGGGCAGAGTACCATCCCTCTGGTCACGATGCCGATTCGGGAGGAGGGGGACATGCGGCGTCGCTGGGCGCAAGGGCGGCTAGTCCAACTGCTGGACGAGGGGGCCGGGCGCGCCGCGGTGGTCGAGGTGGGGACACGCTACGGCATCGTCACCCCGTTCACATCGCTCTATGTGCCTACTACGGCCGAGGTCCAGGAGGAGCGTAGGGAGGCCCGCAAGACCCAGTTCCACGAAGATGCGAATGTCGAGGTCACCGCCCAGTCTAGCTCGGACGGCAAGGAGGGGGGTACCGGCACTCGTGCAAAGGGGGAGGAGGGGAGCCTAGGCAACCCGAGCGCCAAGACGACCAACCATCGCGACGGCGTCCGAGGTCCTGCGGACAATCCGGTCGAGCCAAGCATCGCCCGCCAGGAGGCCCCCAAGGAGGCCTCCAAGTTTGGGATTATTGGCTCCCTCAACTCCGGGGCTGTTGGTGACCCGAGCGCGCCGACAGCTCCCTGGAGTCAAGATGACTCGCGGGGGAGCGAGCCGCTCAGCGCCTGGGGGAGCAGGTGGGGCGCCGACATCAGCGATAGGAGCCAGCCTACCACCATCACAGGGACCGCGGCGCTAGGCCTCCAGACCGCTGCTCCGGCACCCATGAAGGTAAAGCCAGTCAGCCGACCCTCGGGGGGGGGAACGGAGCTGAGTGGGATCGGCGAAGGCGGCAGAGGCAAGGGTGACGGTATCGGCCTAGGGAACATTGGTACCATCGGCCATGGCGCGGGCCTCGGCGGCGCGCACCGGGCTAGGCCTCCCCGAATCCGCATGGGAGCCACCACGGTGAACGGCCGCCTGCCGCCGGAGGTCATCCAGCGAATCGTGCGCCAGAACTTCAGTCGCTTCCGCCTCTGCTACGAGAACGGCCTGCAAAATAACCCGAACCTTCAGGGGCGTGTGTCCGTGCACTTTGTGATCGGTCAGGATGGTGTGGTGAGCGACGTGGGCAATGGGGGCAGCGATCTGCCGGATGCCTCGGTGGTTTCCTGCGTGGTTCAGTCCTTCTCCGGGCTGTCGTTTCCCCCGCCGGAGGGTGGCATTGTCTCCGTCACCTATTCCATCGCCTTTGAGCCGGGGGATGGAGAACCGACCGAGAAGGAGCCAGCTGGACAGCACGCCAAAGAAGGATCCCCCAGGGAAGAGGGCCTCGCGAGGATCTTCCAGCAGACCATGGTGATCGGGGACGTGGACCATGGGAAGATCCTGTGCAGCAAGGCCGCCAGTCTGCCTCTCGACGATCGGTTGGTCCTCTGGCGCGAGCGCCTTGCCCGCGTGGGAGGCAACCCCCTCAGCATGGTTGCCCAGTATTACAGCGCCTTGGCCAATTGCGAGGCCCCCACCTGGCGCGAGCGCGGCCTTCTGCTTTCCACCATGGTCGACGCGCTCCCCAACCTCTCCCTACGGGTCGACCTCTGGCGGCGCATGTTCAAGGACAAGGGGGCCGCCGATATCCTCTACCGGGCCATCCTCGTCCGCATCCGCACTACTGCCCAGATGCGTGAGCTCCACGACGCTCTCGGCCTCAAACGCATGGACCCGGGCCTCCTGGAGAAAGCCCTCCAGGAGGTGAAAACCTCTGCCGACCGTGTCAAGCTCCTCCGGGAGCTGATCGAGAAATGGCCCGACGACCTGGAGCTGGCCCTCCGCCTCCTCGACGAGCTAGAGGACGGCCACGAGGCTGGCGCCGCCCGGGAGTACGCTCGCCAGCTCCGGCTCCGTAACGACGCCAACGCCCGAGTCCGCACTGCCGTGGGAGAGTTCTACCTCCGCATGGCCAGGCGCCCTGGCGGCAGCGAAGCCGACGTCGCCGAGGCTCGCCGCACCTTCGGGGAAATTGTCGAGTTCTTCCCGGATGATCCAGTGGGTCGAAGGAGACTCGGTGACCTGCTCCGGGCCCATGGTTGGTACGATGAGGCGTTCCGCCAGTACGAAACGCTGGCGAGGATAACGCCTGACGACGCGCTACTACCGCTGTTGTTGGCGGCCTCGGCTCAAGGGATGGGCAAGGTAGAGGAGGCGATCCGGTGGACGGAGAAGGCCAGCGCTGCCAGTGCCCCAGACGCCACTAGCAACAGCGGCCGGGTGGCGCGGGCCTTCGCGTCGGCGTTCCTGGCATGGGCCCGGGAGGATGCGGCAAAGGCAGGGCGCACGAAAGAACTGGAGAGCCTACGGGAGCGGGCCCGGCGGCTGACTGCAGTGGATGTGCCCAGGGCTGGGGCGGCACGGGTGATCCTCACCTGGACCCACCCGGAGCTACATCCGGTGCTCTGGTCCGATGCGCTAGGGGCGCCGATGCCAGCGCCGGACACAGACCCGCTGCTGGGGATAGCCCAGGTGGTACTTCCCCGGAGCGAGGGCCGCCTAGAGCTCCGCCTGGAGCCAGATGACGCGCGGCACGCGGCTCGGCTTGGCGCCGAGGCACTGCTGACGGTGCTGATCGAGGAAGGGACGTTGCAGGAGAAGATCCTGCGGGTGCCCGTAGCCTTCTCAGAGGCAGGGGCCACTCGTCGGATCTTCCGCCTCGCCGCCGGCGCCATTTGGGAGGAGCGTTGATCGTGGACTTCCGGAGAAATTTGCCGGTTTTTGTGGCGACGCTGGTTGCTGGGCTGCTAATCTTCGCTGCCATTCGGCTCAAGACGGGGCCAATCCAGCGCAGGGTGGTATACTCCCTGGCGGAGGTGCAGGCGGTCCACGCTGAGGTAAAGCTCCGTGGAAGCTCGGTGCAAGGGATTGCGCGGGTCGCTGGGGGGGACACGATCGAAACAGGCGATGAGGGACGCGGGCGTCTCCGCCTCGACAGCGGGACCAACGTAATCTTGGACCGTTCCACCCGACTTCTTCTGGGATCGGAAGGGTCCATCGCTCTAGAGCGAGGCCGGATCTTCGTCCAGAGCGTCACCGGAAGCCCCGCCAGCCTCCAGGTCGCCGACGCGACGGTGCTGTTTTCGGACGCGGTGGTCGCAGTATCCGTGGAGGAGCCTGGGGCCCGGGTGTATTGTGCCTCCGGTGAGGCAACGGTGCGCAAATGGGAGGAGAAGCGGTTGCTCAGGGGAGAAACCGCGATCCTCGGCAGAAGCGGCGTTGTGGTCGAGCCAGAAAAGGCTTTCAACGACTGGACCGGTGGCATGGCGGCTCCCTGGAGCGCTGGCGGAAAGCCTCATGCTGCCATCGGCGAGCTATGGGGGCGGCTGTCCAACGTGGCGGATGAAGGGGGGTTGCCTCTCGCTACTCGCCAGCATCTTGTTGAGGCGCGAATCGAGGGGGAAACTGCCATCACCCGGGTCAAGACCACCTACTTCAACGCCGGCAATAGCCTGGTTTCCGGCGACTTCCGCATGGCATTGCCTCCAGGCGCCCTCGTGTCCCGCTTTGCCATCCAGCAGAAGGGGGAGGTTCGAGACGGCAAAATCCACATCACCAATGGTGCCCCCCTCGCCCCCGGGCAAGGTCCCGGTGAGGCTCGCCTAGAGTGGGCTGGAGATGGCTGGGTTCGTGGCACACTCCCCTCCGTCGAGCCTGGCGCCACGGTGGCTGTTCTCGTCGAGTATGTTGAGTGGCTCACCCCTCTGGAGGGTCGCCTCAGCTACCGCTATCCCATGGCTACTGAGGGGAAGCGCCAGGTGATCAGCGAGTTTCGCGCCCGCATCGATGCTAGCTATGCCAACCCTGTAGCCATCCACGCCGTTCAGGGAGCCACCGTCGAGGGGGCCATCGTCGAAGTCACTCGTGCCGACTTCCGACCTTCCTCGGATCTGGTCGTGGAGCTCGACCTGCCCCCCCATGCTTTGGGCGAAGCGCGCGGCTACGTCGCCCGTCCCTCGAAGGAGGATACGGGAGGTTCTTACCTGCTGGTCCGCACCGAGGTGCCTCTGGCCCAGGCCTCTTCTGGCGTTACCCTGGCACTGCTCCTCGACGTTTCCCAGAGCATCGACCCTGCCCTGCTTGATGCAGAGCGTGCCCTGGCTGAGGCCATTCTAGAAGGCCTCGGAACTGCTGATCAGGTGATCGTCCTCGCCGCCGACCAGGATGCTCGTCCTGTCGGTCCCGGCACCATCGGTCCTGTCACCCCCGAACGACGCAAAGCGATCCGTGAAGCTCTTGCCGCCCTCCGTCCTGGTGGCGCCACCGACCTCGGCATCGCCCTGGAGCGGGCGGCCGATGCCCTCCCCACCGACGCCCCCGAAGGCATGGTCATCTACGTCGGTGACGGATGGCCTACCGTGGGCGACACCTCCATGGAGGCGATACGAGCCCGCCTAGCCCGCCGTGCTGGCGGTGTTCCTCGCCTTGGCGCTGTTGCTGTCGGACCCCTTGCCAACCGCTTCGCCCTCGCCGGACTTGTCCGCGGCTCTGGACCCGTCCTGGAAATCGCCGATCGCTCGGATGCCGCAGAAACCGCTGTCCACCTCCTTGCTGAGGCTCTCCGCCCTGCCGTCGCCTCCGTCGAACTCGATCTCGGTCCCTCCGTCGACCGCGTCTACCCCCGCGGCTCCCGTGCTGTCCTCGCCGGCTCTACTGCTTTCGCCGTCGGGCGTGTCCGCGGACCTCTCCCTCGTACTGTCAAGCTCCGCTACCGCAAGGGTGCCGGCGTCGTCGAGGAGGTACGGAACCTCCATATGCCCCCCGTTGCCGACGAAGCAGATGTTCGTCGCCGCTGGGGTGCTGCTCGGGTCGATGAACTTACCCTCCGTGGTGAGGGCCGCGAGTCTGTTATCGATGTCGCCACTAAAGTGGGTCTTTTGACACCATGGACGGCCTTTGCCTTTACCTCCCCTGGTGATCAATTGCGCCCCACTCCGCTGGAGCTTCGCACCCTAGACCTTAGCTCCATCCACGCCCCCCTCTCCGCCCGCATTGCTACCCCGCAGGCTTCGTTTGGCACTTTGGTGGGCGCTCCCTCCGAGGAGACTCATGGCGACGGCAGCGAGGAGGAGCTTCGCCTTGCTATCATCGCTGCGGCTCGCCGTACCCTGGAAGAAGCGATGCCGGGGGTTCGTGCCTGCCGTGACTCTCGGGCGGCGCTCCGTCCGGAACTTACCGGAATCCTTAGGGTGAGCATGGCCATCGACGGCACCGGGAAGGTACAAAAATCCAAAGTTGCCTCCGTCCGTGCCTCCGAAGACGACCCGGCGCTCAACCGCTGCGTCGAGGTGATCCTCCAGGGGCTCGCCTTCTTCCCTAGTGGGCTTCCTCGCCCCGTGGAGGTCGAACATACCTTGATGCTCCCACCGCCTCGGCAGCTCCGCGGGACCACTTGCTCCCGAGCCTCCACGCTACCGCTCCCGATACGCCGAGGGGTCTGGCGCGAGCAACTCCGCCGCCGTGGATCTTCCGAGGCCGCTATCTACCTCCAGGCCCGTGCCTCCTGCGAGCTCCCCACGTGGACCGACCGCCGCGCTCTCTTGGAGCTGATCCTGGAGGCTGTTCCTAACGGTGCGGCTCGCATCCAGCAGGCCCGCGAGCTAGACACCGCCGGTGAAACCGACGCCGCTGCTCTGCTCCGCCGCGAGGCGATCCGCCGCGTGTCCACCCCAGAGGAGCTCGCCGTGATCCGCCGGGCTCTGCTGGGGGATGAACCCCGGGTCATGGGTTCTTTCCGCAAGGCGTACCGGGAGGCCACCAGCGATGAGGCGCGCCTTTCCGTTGTACGGAAATTCCTTCAGCTCGCCCCCCACGATAGCCTGCTCCGCCGGCGTCTCTTCGCGCTGCTGGAGGCCCTTGGTCGCAAGGCTGAGCTGATGGAAGAGATCGCCCGAGCCCGCCAGGATCCGTTCGCAGATGCGGTGCTGCTGGCAGACGGTGCCTCGGCGCTACGCCGCCTGGATCAGCAGGAGGAGGCGCGCCGAGCCTTCGGCGAACTCATTGAGCGGGCTCCCTACGATCCGTTCGCCCGGGCTTACGTGGGCGACCGACTTCGTGGCGAGGGGCTCTTTGAAGACGCAACGGCGGCCTACGAAGTGCTCTCGCTCCAGCGGCCGGATGACCCTGCTGCAACTCTACGGCTAGCCTTGGGCCATGCGGGGGCGGGTCGGTTGGACGTAGCCTCCCGCGTGCTGGATCGGGTAGCCCGCACCGGAGGGCGCCTCAACGACGAGCGGACCAGCCACCTGGCCGCGGTGCTGGCTGCGGTACTTACCGCCGAGGCCCGGGATGACGCGGCCCGTACGCCCGACGAGCGGAGCCGGCTCCAGCGACGCCTCCTGGAGATCCCGCTCCCAGACGCTGCAGCGCTCGTCCTGGTACAGACCCACGCTACCGACACGCCGCTGCTGGCCAAGCTGGCCCGCGGGGAGAAGGCCGAGCTTGAATCGGCGGCGGATGTGATGGCCCCCACGCTGGGCCTGTCGATGCTCCGGATCGAGCGGGGCGACCAATCGCTACGGGTGCGGCTCCAGCGGCCGGCGGAGCTCCTCCCGAGCCGCCCGGCGCAGGCCCGCATCTCGGTGTTGATCCCAGGGACCGACACCGCCACCGCGAAACTGCTCCACAAAGAGGTCACCCTGCCCCAGGACGGCAAACCCCTCGACCTACGCTGGGACGGTTCCTCCCTCAAAGGCCCCTGATGGCGACATCCGGGAGGGCCCCGTTGCGCGGTAGGGAGGTCGCACGACGACCAACGTGGGGGATCCGCTGCTCTTAGCGCGGTACCTGGCGGATATTGCGAGGAGGAGCCAGGGGGGCTCCGCCTCACGAGCGCGGAGATGAGCGAGGCCTGCTGGTGCCTCTGGGGCGGCAACGCTCTCCCCGATGTTCGATGCTACCCACGAAATTTTATCGAACGTACCGGCCAAGGTGAGGGTGGGGGTAACTCGCCGGTTTCCTCAAAGAGGTGCTCCTCAGTCTTAGGGGTGGGGAGCAGCTCTCCGCTGGGGCCGTCGCGGCGGATGACCAGCACCTTCTGGGTGACGGTGTCGGGGTTCTCGCGGGCGAAGATACGGAGAACGTTGATGCCGGGACGCAGGGAGATATCCGCTTCAAAGGGGAGCTTTTTCGGATCCTGGCCGTTCCGGTTGGAGCGGTAGAAGACCTTGCGAGCATTGACGAAGATGTAGCCGTCAAGGATTCGATCCCCGTCGGAGGCCACCCCGGAGATCTTGATCTTGCTGTCGCGAGTGGCCAGCGGCGGGGATTGGATCTCGATCTGGGGAGGTGAGCGGAGGAGCAGGTGCTCGAAGACAGGCTCGGCAGGAGGAGATCCTCCTTCGGAAACCTCGTTCCTGGCAACGAAGGCGAAGCGCCCCTGGGCAAGGTCGACCTTGTAGAAATCTCCAACGCGACCTAGAACCCGGAGGGACGCCTTAGCAGGGAGGCGGCCGAAGGCACGGGCAGCCGTGGAGGGGCTCTCGTAGAGAGAGGCACTCTCCCCGGAGGGGGTGACGGCACCGCCTGCGGCCTCGATCCGGGCTGGGGGCTCAAGGAGTGCTCTGATCTTCTCGACAGCGAATTCCCGGAGATCTCGATCGCCAACGGTGAGCTCGACCTTGAACTCGTTTTCTTCGAGGGCCTGCTGGACGTCGAAGGTGAGGGCGACGCGGCGCTGCTCGCCTGGAGCCATGTCGGAGATGGTGAAGCGCCCTTCGTTGAGCAGGATCCCATCGCCGGAGAGGTTGCGGAGATTGGCCTGGGTTTCATGGGAGCGGCCCTGGCCTACGTTCTTGACCGTAAGGTAGAGGGTGGCACCCTCGCCCCGCTGGAAGCGCCCGTCACCGTTGGCTCCGTTGCGGTTGTCGATCATCTCATAGGCGTAGGCGAACTGGGGCCTCGGTAGCGCGCGGACCGCAGGGCGGATCTCCGTGTCTGCCGGGACATGATCCCCATCAGCCTCGAAGCGGATCTTCACGCCGTCTTGGCGGGTGGTGGCATCCTTGGGGAGGCGGCAGACGCGAGGGGCGTTGGCCGGAGTGGGGGCAGTGGAGCCGGGCTTCTTCCCTTCAACCTCGCACCAGCCAAAGGGTACCGTTGCCGTTTTGGACTGACCAGGGGCGATCTTCCCGAAGATGAGCTCCTTACCATCGTAGTAGCCGCTATCGCTGGAGGTGATGGCGCGAAGCCTGTATACTGGGTCTTTCCCGTTGTTTTTCACGGTGACTTTGAGGTTCATCGGCTGCCCAGCAGTCACCTCGTTCTCAGGGCGATCGGTGGTAACAGTGACTTCGAAGTCCTTCGCCGTGGGGCCAGGGGCATCCGGGGGAGCCTCGGACCAGTCCACTCCCATCTTGCTTAGCTCGGCGCTGACCTTGCTGATCTCATCCTTCTGGGTCTGCAAGACCAAATCATGAACGGACCGTAGTTGGTCGGTGCGATGCTGATCCCAGGGCATGTGGGCGACCAACTCTCGTCCAAAACGGATGGGGAAATCTGCTTCGAAGTTGTCGTCTAGGTCACCGCCCCGGTCCCGAATGGCAGCACGCTCCTGCTCAGGGAGATTGTAGCGGATGACATAGGTGGGACGCTGCCCCTCCCGAGCCCGGGCATTCGAGAGATGTGCTGACAGATCGCGCTCGCGGATCACCTTCTTGTTGTCGGAGAAGAGGTCCATCTCCAGGGGGTCGACGGTCATTGGGTCCAGCTCAATGTCCGGCGAGATACCGACGGACTGGATCGACTCGTCACCGGGCGTAAGGTACTGGGCGATGGTCAGCTTGAGAGCGGCCTTCTCCGAGGTGATGTCTGAGAAAACAAGCTGAACGCTCCCCTTGCCGAAGGTGGTGGTACCCACCACTACGGCACGATCCAGGTTTTTCAGGGCTCCGGCGACGATCTCGCTGGCGCTAGCCGACTGGCCATTGACTAGGAGCACGATAGGGTAAGGAGGCTCGGCCCCTGGCTTGGCTTGCTTCTCCTCTCGCCCCTCGCTAGCCCCTACCGTGGCTACAATGGTCCCGCTCTTCAAAAAGAGGTCGGCGATCTTGACTGCTTGATCCAGCAAGCCACCCGGGTTGCCTCGAA
>JANWXX010000450.1 GCA_025057345.1 Polyangiaceae bacterium
AGCTCCTCCCCCATCAGTGGGCCCTCCGCTGGGCGATGCCCCTGATGCTGGGCGGCGCCATCGGAAACCTGGTCGACCGGGTGCGCTTGGGTGCTGTGGTGGATTTCATCCAAGTGTACGCGACCATTGGTGGGCAAGTGCGCTACTGGCCGACCTTCAACGTGGCCGACATCACCATCTGCATCGGCGTCGGGCTGATGGCCCTTGATCTCGCCCAACAAACCTGGATCTCCCTCAAGACAACTCCCCCCCATGATCAGCCGACCGCCGGATGACCCAGCGCTGACGGCGCAGCCTCCATCCCCTGGAACATCCGCTGCGCTCGTGGTCGGCCGACCGCCGGATGATGCAGCACGAACAGGCCAAGAGAGGGAGGAGCCCCCCAATGAAGAAGCACACCTCTGGTACGTTTTTACGGAGAGCGAGGAAGGTCGCAAGCTTGCTGAGCGTGCATGGGACTGGATGACCCCAGACGAGCGTGCCCGCCACGACCGCTACTGCTTCGAAAAGAACCGGCGAGACTATCGGGTGACCAGGGCCCTTGTACGCTCGGTCCTAGCCGTCCATGTAGGCTGCACTCCGGAGGAGCTTCGCTTTGAGGCAGAATCTCACGGGAAGCCCCGGCTTGTGAGCCATGCAGGCCCCCAATTCAACCTGTCGAACACAGAGGGGTTGGTGGTCTGTCTCGTAGCCAAGCATCACCCGGTGGGTGTGGACGTGGAACCCCTTGCTCGTCAGGTGGATGTCCGTGGTATCGCCCACCGATTCTTTGCTCCTTCGGAGGTCCAGGCGCTGCTGGCATTGCCGGAGGCGCGTCAGCCCCGGCGCTTCCTCTGCTATTGGACGCTCAAAGAGGCCTACATTAAGGCCTGCGGTCTGGGATTGGCTATCCCCCTGGACCATTTTGCTTGTGAGCTAGACGAGCAGGATCAGGTGCTAGGGATACGGTTTACCCCGGAGCGGCAGGACGACCCAACAGCGTGGCAGTTGGTCCAGTTCGAGCTAGGACCGGCACATCTGGTGGGCGTGGCCATCCGACGGGGGTGCAGCCCCGAGCTACGGTTGGTGCTGCGACCGGCCAAGTTATTCGAGCTTGAGGAGCTCCTTGACTTTGGCAATCACCTGGGGAGCCTGAATGGGCTTAGTAATGTAGGCATTGGCTCCAAGCTGGAGAGCCCGTTGGCGATCTTCCTGAGAGCCTTCGGTCGTGATGATCACAATGGGAGTATCTTTGTGGACCTGATCGGAGCGAATTCTTTTGACGAGCTTGAGCCCATCCATAATGGGCATGTTGATGTCGGTGATGATGATGTCGAAGCGTGAGGCGGCCAATTTGCGAAGGGCATCCACCCCATCATCGGCCTCGGTGACGCGCAGCGTTTTGACGCGCGCCAGGGCGAAGACAAGCAGCTGCCTCATCATGGGAGAATCTTCGACAATAAGGCACGAGAACTCGGCCATGGATCAGATCCCTAGATCGGAGAGGCTCGACAGAGGAGGTTGATTGGGGTCTCGGGAGTGGAAGAGCTGGGCGGCAATCAGGGCCGAAATGGCCTGTGCTCCGAGGAGCTTCAATAGCTCGTGATCGACCGGGATGAAAGAGTGCTTCTGCTCCAGGGTACGAAAGATAACGAGAAGACCCGAAACCTTGTCTCGCAGGCGCAGGGGGATTACGGCCACGGGGTTCTCCATGGTGCCCAGGCGAGGGTCACCGTCGCGAAGGTAAGCGCATCCCGAGGAAAACACGCTACCAAGAAGCCCATCACCCGGCCGGACGGGGAGCAGCTCGCCCTCGTTGACCCCCTCGCTGGCAGCAAGCGATAGCCCTTCAGATTCCCGCACGTGGAGGTAGATAGCGAAAGCCTCCGCACCGATGAACTGGGCAAGGAGATCTTTGAGGGTCTGGAGGACGGCACGCGGCTCGAAAGAGCTATGCAGCTGGTAGCTAGCCACGTAAAGGTTGGCTAGGTTGGCCAGTTCGTTCTCCACCTCGGAGAAGCTAGCGACTTGGCGGGAGGAGGCTACCTGAGCCTCCTGGTACTGGTGCAGCACCTGGTTCTTTTCTTCTTCGAGGGCCTCAATTTTCCGCAAGAGTTCACGAATTGCATCTCCGCTGGCTACCTGGGCTCGGAGCCGTGCGTTCTCTTCCTCAAGGAAATGGAGCCGTTGCCGAGCTTGATCACGCTCGCGGACCAGCTCTTCGGTCAACTCAACCCCTTTGCGAAAGAACGCTTTGAGGAAGTCTTCCCGCTCTTTGCGAAGTTCTTCCCGGGCGACGTCCTCCGGTTTGATAGGCTTCCCCGCGTTCGGCTCCGACATGGTACTGATGGAAACAAAACGCTATCACGACCCTTCCGAGCCCGATGTCAAATTTGTTCTGTCCAGGCACGCAGCTCCCCCACCAGCACTCGGGGAACACGACGAAGCGCGGCCACGTCCGCTGCACCCACAAGAAGCATCGCCGCCCGTAGCTCTGCTTCCACTCCATCCAGAAATGCATGCGCTGCCTCCTCCCCCCCTTGCATCAGCGCTTGAAGCACGGGGCGAGCCAGCCCCGCGGCATGTGCCCCCAAGGCCAGCGCGCGAGCCACATCCAGGCCGGTGGCAATTCCTCCAGTAGCAATCACCGTATCAAGCCCTTGGCCAGCAGCCATCCATACGCTCACAGCTGTGGGGATACCCCAGTCCCAGAACGCTTCCCCAAGTGCTTTAGCTCGCCCCTCGGCTCGGTGCGTTTCTACCGCGACCCAGGAGGTTCCCCCAGCCCCAGACACATCCACGTGGCGTATCCCTGCAGCCACCAGGCGCTTCACTACCGAGGTCGAGAGGCCGCAACCCGTCTCCTTGACAACCACCGGCAGAGGTAGCTCGGAACTCAGGCGCTGGAGTGTGCGAAGCCCATCGCGGAAGTCACGATCTCCCCCCGGTTGGATGATCTCCATTGCAGGGTTGAGATGAATACAGAGTGCGTCAGCCCCCACGGCCGCTGCAAGCGCCGCCACCTCGACAGTATGCATCTGCCGCGCCTGCACCACGCCCAAGTTTCCCATGAGCAACGCCGAGGGTGCTTCCTCTCGGACTCGATAGCTGGTCGCCTTAGCAAGGTCCAAATGCATGGCCCGCTGACTGCCCAGCCCCAGCCCGTAGCCCCGCTGCTCCGCAATACGAGCCAGTTTTCGGTTGATCTCGCCGGCTTCCGGTGTCCCCCCGGTCATCGCCGCGATCACCAGCGGCGCCTTCAATTTCTTGCCCAGTAGCGTTACCGAAGTGTCGATAGTATCTGCATCCAGATCCGGAAGCGCATCGTGGATCAGGCGCACGCACTCCAGCAGTGTCGTCTTCCCCCGAAACCCTACGTCACCACTCACAGCGAGCTGGATGTGGTCTGCCTTGCGCTGCCCAATCTCTTGCTCCATGTTCTGCCCTTCGATGAGCGCGAAGCACTGCGCGTTGTATCATCTATCCCTTCGCGTCAAGGGATCGGCACCACCGTCAACCGGAAGGTTCCTGCCTGGGGCTTCCCTTGAGCCACGTAGCTGTCTATCGAGAGATAGAGATCCCCTGGGCCTGCGGTCAGCACCACACGGCTGTCGTGGCGGGCCAGGCAGGCACCCCCAGAAGGTGCCGAGAGCGCATGGATGTCCACGTCCACACCGTCCCCGTCGAACACTCGGACGCTTAGCTTCGTTGGTGCTTCCAGGGTCAGCCGGTAGACAATCTCGGGCCCCCCTTCGTTCGCTGTGGAGCAGCTATACACTGCCACTTCCTGAGACGAGGAGGAACTGGTATCACCGTTATCCACGAACGGGAGTGCGTCGATCATCCAAGGATTGTCCCAGGTTCCGGCTCCCTGAAGCGGCGGTGGAGCCGCTTCAGGTACCTCGTCTTGGAGCAGAAAGCCACGAACGCGGTCCACCGCGTCAAAAGAGATCAAGTTACGTAGGTTAATGACAACCACAAGGGCCACCCGGGTCAACCAGCAACCTC
>JANWXX010000451.1 GCA_025057345.1 Polyangiaceae bacterium
GAGCCGACTCATCCTCCTCCAAGCAGACGCTGGCGAGGTAATCCGTGCTTTCGGACAGTTCGTCGTCCGCGGAAACTACGTCGTCGGTGCAGTGATTTTCTTGATCCTTACCGTCGTCCAGTTTGTGGTGATCGCGAAGGGCTCCGAGCGAGTAGCCGAGGTTGGCGCCCGGTTTACTCTCGACGCCATGCCTGGGAAGCAAATGGCCATCGATGCGGAGCTACGCTCCGGCAGCATCGATGGGAACGAGGCCCGCCGCCGTCGCCGCCAGCTCTCCCGAGAGTCTCAGTTCTACGGAGCGATGGATGGGGCCATGAAATTCGTGAAAGGTGACGTGATTGCTAGCCTCATCATCACCGCCATCAACCTCCTCGGTGGGATCACCATCGGCGTTCTTCAACGGGGGATGAGTGCAGAGATGGCCCTCAAGCGCTACGGACTGCTCACCATCGGGGACGGGCTGGTCACCCAGATCCCAGCGCTGGTGCTCTCCACCGGCGCGGGTATTTTGGTCACCCGTGTCGCTAGCGAGGAGCCGGACCGCCCTCTAGGTTCCGAGCTAGGCGCGCAGCTTCTCGGAACTCCCCGCGCTCTCCTCGTGGCATCCGCCTTCGTCGCTCTGCTAGCGGCGGTGCCCGGGTTCCCAACGGTACCATTCCTGCTCATCTCTGGGCTCCTTTTCATGGTTTCCCGCTCTCGGCTCCAACGTATGGAGGTCGAACGGATTGATCGCTCCCCCTCCGGCCCGGCTCCGCCAAAGCCTGTGTTTACCCAGCGCAAAGCCCCTACCTTCGTGCCCATGATCCCCTCCTGGACCGTCGAGCTCTCTGCCGATCTGGAGCCCCTTCTCGACGACGAGGTACACGGCCAAGAAGTGCTCCGCCCTGGTATCGGGGGCGCCATTCACCAGCTCCGCGAGCGTCTTTTCGAGGAGCTGGGCGTACCGCTGCCAGCGCCCAGGCTTCGACTGGTGGATGGCATGCCCGAACGCCATATCATTCTCCTGCTATTCGACATCCCGGCACTGGTCCTGGAAGTGCCTGGAGATCTCGATCCAACGCAGATCGCCACCACCGTAGCCGATAGTCTGCTAACTGTGCTCCGAGCCCGTGCTGCCGACTTCCTCGGCCTGCACGAAACGCAGATGCTTCTCGACCAGCTTGAGCAGGTCACTCCAGCACTGGTGCGCCAGGTCATCCCGAAGCCGGTTTCTCTCTCGCTCCTAACAGACGTGCTCCGGAGGCTCATTGAGGAGCGGATCAGCATCCGGGATCTCCGTACTATCCTAGAAGCCCTAGCCATTCATGCGCCCCAGGAGCGCGACCCGCTAGCCCTGGCCGAGCTGCTCCGTGGTCACTTCCGCCGCGCCACGACTTTCCGCCTCACTGGCGGCGCTCCCCACCTCTCGCTCTATCTCCTGGATGAGCTGATTGAGGATACCATCCGAAGCGCCATCACCCGAACCCAGGCAGGTAGCTTCCTGACGCTCTCACCTGCAGCAGCTCGGGACATTGTCACCAGCGTCCGGGCGACACTTCAAGAAACCCCCCCTCCCACGGATGGGCCTCTGGTCATACTTACCCAGCCGGACATCCGCCGCTTTGTCCGCAAGCTGCTAGAAACTGACTTCCCGGAAGCTCAGGTGATCTCCTTCGCTGAGCTGCAGCCCGAAGTACAACTCCGACCCCTCGCTCGGGTTCTTCCCCGAGAATAATTCAAGAGCAAAGGTGATCTGGAAGGGGCCACCTTTAACCCCATTCTTGCTGTTCGTATCGACATAGACATAGGTCTTCGCGCCAGCTTCCACAGAGAGAGGGCTCAGGGCCTCTGCCACGCCCGCCCCCGACAGCTCACTGCATGCCCCCTTGCCTCCGTTGGTATCAGAGCCCAGCAGGATTTCCAGGCAGGCGCTCTTATGAGCATAGATGGCTACGTCGAGTTTGGGGTCGAGGGGCTCGACCTTCGCAGAGAGCTTCCCAGCACTGGTGGAGGTCACCTCGAAGACCTGATCCCGGGCGTCGTACATGGCGTTACAGTAGCCAAGAAAATTGTTCTTGGCCTCTGCTGTTGACCCGGAGAACTCCAACGGCTTCCCAGCCTCCACCTTGACTTTCACCGGATCCGCGCAGCTCTGCCCTGCCACCGTGGCCCCTGCTGCTCCGGCCGTACCCCCCGTTCCTCCGGTGCCCCCGACCCCGGCGGAACCACTGGCCCCTCCGATTCCCCCTTCACCAGCCCCCCCGTTACCACCCACCCCGCCCCCCCCAGCTCCCCCGGCGCCTGCATACTGGATCGAGAGGAGAAAGACTCCATCCGATCCCTTAACGCCATCGACGTACACCCAAAAGGGGATCTCCTTGGAGACGGTCACGTCCAACTCCTCGGTTCCTCCAGGGCCCGAGTAGTTGGCACAGCTACCATCTTTGTTGGTGACAAACACAGTACACTCACCCTGGGAGACGGAAAGTACCGGGTCGTACCCCGAACCACTCGCCTCTAGCCGCACTACCACTGTCCCGTCTGCTTTCGGGATCACTTTGAACACCGTATCCCGACCAGCAGCTCCCACCTTGTCGCAGTAGGCACCGAAATAGTTGGTGTACGTACTGCTGTCTCCTTCGGTTTTGTAGGGAACTTCCGGGCTCACCTCCACTTCCGGTGCGGTCACGCACTTGGCCTCGGGCGCCCCCCCCGCACCACCGCTCCCGCCGCTGCCCCCAATGCTTCCCCCGAAGCCGCCGGCCCCCGCTACCCCACCGGAGCCACCTGGATCGCCGCCGGATTGTCCCCCCCCTCCAGAGCCTACAGAGCTGCCTCCCATTCCGGCGCTCCCGCCGTTGCCTCCTACAACCTCCGAGCCGCCTTGTCCGGCATCACCCCCCGCTCCGTGCCCCCCACTTCGTGCAGGGGAACCGCCACTCCCCGCCGTCGTCCCACCGATTCCGGCAGGAGCACCGCGGGAACCTGCACCTCCCTGACCAGCAGGATTACCCCCGACACCCGCCGTCGTCGTACCGCTGGCCCCCCCTGGACCAGGGGCACCTCCCTGGCCAACGGGGGTGCCAGGATCTGAACCATCGCCGCTACCGGAGGCACAGGCAAGCCAAAGGACGGGGAAGAGAAGGACACAAGCTCTCATGGAACAGTTGTCTAGCAAACTGAAGCCTCCACTCGCAAGCTAGACCTCGACGCCAATGGCCTTGCGGATCTTGCGCCAGAGGGGTTCGATGCCGTCGCCTGTCACACCGGAAAAGCCGAGGGCGGGCATCCCCGGGAGGCTGGCTTTCTGCACCGCAGGCTTGCGCTGGGCCAAGGGCAGCTTATCGACCTTGGTGGCCACAAGGATGATGGACAGGGGCGGGCGATCCGCCTGGGAGCCAGCCCGGAGGAAATCGAGGAGCTGGATCTCCTCCTCTTCAGGCCCCCGACGCACGTCCACAAGGAGCACCACCGCCCGCAGGCTCGCCCGGCGCTGGAGGTAACCTTCCAGTAGCGGCCCCCAGCCCGCCCGCTCCCCCTTGGAGCGCCTCGCGTAACCAAAGCCAGGGAGATCCACGAGGAACAGCTCCAGACCGTCGGAGCACCGAGCCTTGAACAGGTTAACGGAGCGGGTACACCCCGGGGTCGAGCTGGTACGCACCAGGTTCTTCCGCTGAAGCAGCGCGTTCATCAGCGTCGATTTCCCCACGTTCGATCTCCCGGCGAAGGCCACCTCCGGGAAGGTCGGTGGCGGCAACTCGCCGCCAGGGCCGGCAGCCGCGGCGAAATCTGCCTCCACCACCCGGGGAACTGGAGAATTCTTTTGTTCCATACAGCATCTTCCTTCAGGATGATGACCATCCCCGGAGGCGGCCAAGCTTCCGGGCCACGCCTCCCCCTAGCACCTGGAGCTCGTCGCTGCCCAGGGCCCATGTCAGCGCCACGAACAACACAGCGAAGGACAACCCCCCTGCCAGTGCTGGAGCCAGTCGAGCCAGAGGCCC
>JANWXX010000452.1 GCA_025057345.1 Polyangiaceae bacterium
TTGTCCTTGGATGTGGCCATCGGAGGGTAACAGCCCGATATTCCTCAACATTCCTGGGTGGGTGCGTAACCCCTACAAGTAATCGCTTAATGCTCCACAATGGCGGCGTCGTACTCCTCGTCAGATTCCATTGGCGGGTGATCCTCCTCGTCTTCGAGAGCAAGCATGACCTCGAAGAGTTCATCGGCGGTCTGGGATTGTCCCATAATCTGGTGAATCTTCCCTTCGGAAATCTGCTGCTGCAATTCCACCGCGACCGAGCGGATGGCGGAAACAAGCATATCCTTGACTCCCTCCCCCGCAGCGGCTCTAGCACCAAGAACCTGCACGCCCGAGGGAACCCGAAGGGCTAGGCCAAGCTCTTCTGGAGGCAGGGCGTCCTCCTTGTCCTGCTTGTTGGCCTGGATGAGTACGGGGATAACACGAGGCAACCGTTTGCGGAGTGCAGCGCGAAGCTGAGAGTAGGATTTTTTCGCGATGGGCAGGTGGACGAAGGAGCTGTCGCAGACAAAGACAACACCATCAGCAGACTCAAGGAGGGGGCGGCGGCGATAGGAGCGCTCGCCTTGCCCCGGAACGGTGAGGAGTTGGATACGAAGGGGATAAACACCGACCTTACCAGCCTGAATCTCAAGCCAGTCAAAGAACATGGTACGCCCCTTGAGGGACGCAGGGGTGAACAGCTCCGAGCGTCGTTCAGCGGGAAAGAACGCGGTGATCTGTTGGAGATTGGTGGTTTTCCCACCGAAGGCGGGGCCGTCGTAGACAACACGAGCAACAAGACAGCGGCGAATCGGGTCAAAGACGGGCATCAGAACCTCTCAGGGGGACTAGCAAGATAGCGCAACCCGGACCGGGGGCAGCAACCTAAGAACACCAGGAGGACAGGATACACCTTGTCTTTTGGGGGCAGTGCGCTCACGCTCTCGCCTCGACAGGCGGCGTTCGGGGCCCTCCGCGCCGCTCAACCACGGAGGAATCCATGCAAGCTGCCCATGTCTCCCCATCCATGCATATCCCCTCATCCCGGAGCATCCAGGTATTCTCCCCCGCCAACAGCGAGCCGGTAGGAGAAGCACCCATCGCCGAAGCGGAAGCGGTGCGGGCCGCCGTGGCCTCTGCTCGCCGCGCCCAGGAGGCCTGGGGCCTGCTCCCAGTCCAGGAGCGCTGCGAGCGCTTGCTACGCTTCCGCGATGCGTTGGTCGATCGAGCGGAGGAGCTGGTGGACCTTCTCAACCGGGAAGCAGGGAAGCCACGCATCGAGGCGTTGCTCCACGAGGTGATAGTGCTGGTAGACCTGACCACCTGGTACGCCCAGCACGGGCCCGAGATCCTGGCCCCGCGGGAGGTTCCTCTGCATCTGCTCAAGCACCGCCGCGCAGTGATTCATTACCGTCCACGGGGTGTCATCGGGATCATCTCTCCCTGGAACTTCCCCCTGGTCATCCCCTTCGGCGATGCGGTGGCTGCGCTGGTCACCGGCTCCGCGGTGGTCATCAAACCCAGCGAGGTGACTCCTCTCATCGCCCTCAAAGCTAAGGAGATCTGGGATGCTACCGGCCTCTCCCCCGATCTACTCCAAGTAGTTTGCGGCTATAGCGATACCGGAGCCGCCCTCATCGATGCTGGTGTCCAGAAAGTGGTGTTCACTGGGGGTGTCGCCAGCGGCAAGCGAGTGGCGGCAGCCTGCGGAGAGCGGCTTATCCCCTGCGTCATGGAGCTAGGTGGGAAGGCGCCTCTCATCGCTTGTGCTGATGCTGACCTGGAGCGTACCGCCAATGCCATCGTCTACGGAGGTTTCGCCAACAGTGGCCAGGTTTGTATCTCGGTGGAGCGGGTCTATGCTCACCAGGCCATCTATGACCAACTCCTGGACCGAGTGGTCGAACTAACCAAGGCGCTGCGCCAGGGAGACCCTACCCGGAGCGAAGTGGAGGTGGGTGCCATCATCTTCGAGAAGCAATGTGAAATTGCGGAAAAGCACATTGAGGATGCCCTGGCCAAGGGCGCCGAGCTACGCATTGGTGGCAAGCGTGCCCCCGGCCCCGGGCGCTTCTTTCAGCCCACGATCCTCGCCCATTGCAACCACTCGATGACGGTAATGACCCAAGAGATCTTCGGCCCCATCGTCCCCTTCATGAAGGTCGCCGACGAGGACGAAGCCTTGCGCCTTGCTAACGATTGCCACCTGGGCCTCAACGCTTATGTGTTCACCTCCGATCGAGAGCGGGGTGAGCGCATTGCCGAGCGGGTCGAGGCAGGTGCCGTCCTGGTCAATGATGTCTTCACCAACTATCCTGCCGAAATCCCCTTCGGCGGGATTAAGCAAAGCGGCTTTGGCCGCATCCACGGAGAGGATGCCCTGCGGGATCTAGCAGAAACCCGCACCATCACTGTGGATCGTCTCCCGAGTCCCTCCCGCGATCCGATGTGGTACCCTTACTCGGAAAAAGCCTACCGATGGTTCAGCAAGGGATTCCGGGTACTCTACGGTCGGGGGAGTGTCCTCCAGAAACTCGCCGATCTCCTTTGATCAGCGCGTCCCCAAGGCAACGCCACGGAATACCGTGTGCGTTGGGGCCTTATGCAAATCGGTCACCACGGGAACGCCCAATTCCAAGTTATCGACAACTTTCTTAATGGTATTGGCGCTGGCCGGGTGGGTGGTCACAATCAAAGTCACCTCCTTCCCCCGGAGGAACCCCGCCAGACCCCGAGCCCCTGTCGTAGGCCCCAGAGAGATGCGAGGGGGAGAACCTGGCTTCCAAGTACTCCCATCCCACACCCACTTGTAAACCCCACCCTCGGTGCCTGTGGTACGGTCGTCGGCGATGTAGAGCAGATCGGGGTCTCCGTTTGCATCTGTGTCCAGGAGCACAAACGAGAGAGGACTCGGCTTATTGTCCGTGGGTAGCCCGGGAAGCGTCGTCGCCTGCTGGCCAACCTGTGTCGGAATCGCATCCGTGGTCTGGAATACGCTGACGTACGGGGCCACCTTGGCTGTACCGTACAGGCGGTCAAAGAAGAAGTGGCAGAAACGGATGCCCGCGGAGGCCTCTGCCAGTACACGATCCCCAGCCATCTTGGAGCCGAAGGACGTCGCCCAGATTCCCCCGCTGTTCCCACTCCCGATTCCCGAAGCCCAGATCTGCAGGCCATCCGTGGTGCAGGCGCTACGAATGCTCCCGTTATTGAAGGCAGTGTCCAGCTTGGTTGAGGCATCGAACTTAGAGCTCCGATCCAAGCGACCCACCACACGCTTCACTTGCGTAGTCGGTGAGCCAGCCACCTTATCTACACCCGCGTCCACATCATATCCACCAAGTACGAGGTACTTGCCGTCGAGGGAGCGCGAGAGGTTGCCCTCCAAAATACCTGAACCGGTGAGGGTTAGCTTGTCGCCCGAACCACTGCTCGGCAACACAAGGGGGTTCTTCACAGGGTCAAGGGGAAGCAATGTGCCGTCCGAGATCAAGCGTTCTTCCAAGAAGACCGGAGCCGTCCTGCCGTCCAGTGTGTTGACGCCAGCCCCCACTCGCACGACGACGAAGGTGGCAACGCAGGTGCCTTTGCCATCGCAAACATTCCCGCCACCCTCGTCGCACCCCGTACCGATCGCAGCCAGTTTCTTCTCTGGCACCCCGTTGCTGCAAGACCCTTCCGCACAGGCGGCTATGACCTTGGGGACATCGCTCTCGTCGCTGACAGAGACGATCTTTCCTTCCCCGTCGCAGACGTTTTGCTTGCAGTCTCCATCCTCCTGGACAGCCACAATCTTCCCTTTCGGGGTGAAAGCGAGCCCGCAGACTCCTGCGGTGCATGTACGTTGCTTGCACTCGTCGTCCATCCCAGGGCAGTCGAAGCTGGTAGTGCAGCTCCCGGAGTTCCCTGCAGAACCTCCTGCACCTGCGTCCCCACCTCCTCCGGCGCTGCCGCCTTCGCCCCCCGTCCCCGCGGTACCGCTTCCCCCCCCTTGCC
>JANWXX010000453.1 GCA_025057345.1 Polyangiaceae bacterium
GGCGGTAGGTGGGCGGGGGGTACGCGCGCGGGCGGTTTGCGCGCTGGTGGTCGGGGGGGAGGAGGTCCTGCGGGAGTGTCAGGGAGCGGAGCGCCAGGAGCAGGGGTGGGAGGGGAGGAGTCAAAGGACGAGGGTGGCTGCGGCTGTCAGGTACCGGGGTCTTCTCGGCCTGCCATGGGAGCCTTCCTGGCGATGGCTCTCGGAGCAGCGGCAAGCCTTCGGCAGCGCCGGCGCAGGTGAGCCGGGATCACTGCCGCTTCAACGTCTTGCCATCCAAACGGTAGACCTCCCGGATTGGGCGGGAAACCAGCTCTTGGTTGGTTGCCGCATCCATTTCGCGCTCAGTGCCCTCCAGCACGAGAGCTTCCTCCTGGAAGGAGGGCCTGGTCGTCCGGTAGCGTAGTCGGGCAGGGTCCGTTCGATCCAGGACGTCCATGGGGACGCGGAGCATCTCAGGCAATCCGGGAGCAGCTCGAAACACGATCAGTCCGAGCCCGTTGGCCTCGGGTTGGTTCTGGTTTCGCGAGACTACCAGCACCTGCACCTTCCCGAGGAAGCGCTGCTCGACACTCAGCAGGTTCTCGACCTCGATCCAGGTGGCCTTGTCCTCGTGGACCAGGCCAAGCTGGCAAGGTCCTCCGGTGCAAGGCGGATAGGCAGCGGTCATCTTCGGGGAGAGGACAATGCGGTGGAGCACTTCCTGGCAAGGCATGAAGCTTAGCTGGATCGGTTTGGGCGCGTTGGAGCAAATCCAGGCGGAGGTTGGCACCGGAACGCGGGCAGTGAGATCTTCGGTAAAGAGAAATGCCATCCCGTCACGTGGGCTGCGCTTGACCAGCAGCAGCTCGCCGTGGCGCTCCATGGTCTGCCCCTCGACGGTGCCCTGCCAGTCCGCGTGTCCCATGGAGCTCTGCGCGAGGAACACGTCCCCAAGGTGCCCATTGAGGATGGCAGTTCCCTTCTTCTTGGTCGGGTCCGTGAGACCTGGAACCACCGCTTTGTTAACTACGAAGAGCTCCTCGGTGGGGACATCGATCCTACGACAAGACACAAGCAATGGAAGCCAGAACAGCACCACGAGCATCACAGCCTGGTCCAGCAGATCCAGGAGTGAGGCGGCACGCCCTACGGGCAGCGGGCGCTGGGCGAGGAGTTCTTCCAGTCGGTGGAGGCAACTGGTCACTTGCTCCGGGATGACCACCCCGCGACCCCGGAGGCTCTCGATCCGCGCGCTCTTCTCCGCGAATCGCCCTGTAACCTCTTGCCTCGCCGTCAGCAATGTCCTGGCCTGCCGATCGAGCCGCTGGATCTGCTCCTGCAGCTTCTCTCTACGGCTCACCCAGCGTTCGATGGCTTCCCGGTTAGACCAGCCCCCGGGAGCGTTCAGCTCCTCCAACGCTGCCGCAAGAGACGCCAGCTCCTGGCCTATCGTAGGGATCCGCGCTGCCGCAGGGCCCAACTCGATCTGCTCCCGGGCTTCCTTCCACAGCGCCTGCAGTGCGGCGTAGCGTTGCTCCAGGGTAGTGAGCGACTCCCTTGAGCGAAGGAGCTGCTCCTCGACCTTGCGCTGGCGGGCTTTCAGTGAGGCGAGGACTCCCTCAACGAGCTGGAAGCGGGGAGCCAGGCGTCCGTCAAGATCTGTAGTGGCCCCTAGGGGGTCTCTTGCGACCTTGGTTCGGAGCCGGGAGATCTCCGCGCGGAGCCCTACCAAACCTTCGACAGAGCTGGGCGTAAGGCCCATGTGGGCAACGGACTCATCGATGGAGCGGAGGCGTTCTTCGGCACGGAGCACAGCGGGCTCGATGGCTTGCCAGGCGTGCCAGACGGCGAGGAGGGCGTCCCGGGCATGCTCGAAGCGTTGCACCATCTCTTGGAGCAAGGTTTCTGGTGTGACGGAACGTGCATAAGGCACCTGAGCAAGGAGGGAGCGTTGCTCCAGGGGAGGAGGCGCAGGGCTACGGGATATCGAGGGGCCTAGTAGTAGCCCTTCGATAGCAGTAAGTTGATCGTCCTTGCCCCAGATCCGACCGCGGAGGGTGCTACGGAGGCTCCGAGCCTGGTCGATGATCTCTCTGAGGGTTGCCTGATCGGCGAAAAGGGAGGTGAGTTCCTGCTGGACGTCCCGGAGCTTACGAGCTGAGATGCCGTCGTAGCGATTGCGCTCACCAGGGCCGATGAGTGTCTGGTAGGCGGGGTCTGCTTCCAGGGCGAGCAAACTGTCGTCGATACGGTGAAGGCGCTCCTCCCATGTGAGTAGGAGGTGGTCCAGCTGATCCAGCGTGAGGGGCATGCGGTTCCCAGGATGCTCTGGTTCTTAGGCGAAGTCACACCCTCCCCAGAATCCGTGTCAGGTTCCGGTAAGGAGGCAGACGACGAATTTCAGGTAGCGGCCCTCGATCCAAGCGGGGGTGACTGGGTGATCGGCAGGCTGGCCGTGGATCTCTGCCACCCGTAGTCCAGGAGAGTTCGGGATTGTGGTGAGGAAGTCATCCGGGGTAATGTGACTGGAGCAGGAGGCTGCGCAGAGGATTCCTCCCGGTGAGAGTACAGCTAGGCACGCCTCGTGGAGCCTGCGGTAAGTGACCATGGCTCTGGTTCTTGCCCGCTCGTTGGGAGCGAAGCTAGGGGGGTCACAGATTACGAGATCCCAGCGTTCTTTCCGTTGCAGCGCAGCGTTCAGGAAAGCGAAGACGTCCGCGGTGACGAAGCGGTGGGCTCCTGGGTCGAGGCCATTGGCGCGGAAGGTGTGCTGGGCGGTTCCATGACCGCTGGAGGCGATGTCCACGGAGGTCACCTCTAGGGCACCTCCCAGGGCCGCCGCTACGCTAAAACCACCGGCGTAGCTGAACAGGTTGAGAGTGCGTCGCCCCTTTGCCAGCCCTCGCACGCGGCGCCGGTTCTCTCGTTGATCCAAAAAAGCGCCGGTCTTTTGCCCGTGGAGCAGGTCGACATGCATCTTCATCCCATGCTCCAGCGCGATTACGGAGGCTGGGGCCTCCTCCCCTAGCCAGGCCCTCGGCGTGCCATCCCGGGGGCGTAGTGTTACGGAGGTTACTCCTACTTCTGTCAGTGCCTTCTCGATTCTTGGGCCATGTCTTTCGGCAAAGGCGAGCGCAGCCGCCCCATCCGCTCGGAGCACGGACCAGCGCTCGTAGCGGTCGATCACCATCCCTGGTAGTCCGTCGCCCTCGCCGTTGGAGAGCCGGTAGGCAGTGGTTTCCTGATCTGCCAGCAGTTGGCTACGGAGAGAAATGGCTGCACGAAGCCTCCGGAGCACTATCTCCTCTTCGTTCGTATCTCGTGGATCAAGGGTAAGCACCCGCGCTGCCAGTGGGCTCCTCGGATCCAGAAGTGCTCGCGCGAGGAACGTACCGTCAGGTCGTCTCAATTCGGCGGTCGTCCCGGTTGGATGTTGTGTCAGATCACCCAGGATTGCCTCTCGGTAGACCCATGGGTGTCCCCGCTGCACAGAGCGAGCGGCGGATTCCTCCACGATCAACGCTGGAGGACGACGGGACGTAGATCCTTTGCCCATGAGCACTGTTTACCCCGTCCTGAGTAAGAGGACAGAAAAAGACTGATCAAGGAGAGAGGAGAAGCACATACACAAGGGAGCCAGAACGGATCTCACGGACAGGTTGGAAGGAGGAGGCGATCCAGGGGTCATGGATCAGCCGCTCCTCGACGGCGCGCTCGAAAGGGCCGCCGTCAGAGCGTACGCAGGGGCCCTCACATCCTGTGCGGCGAAGGAATATCAGTGTGTCCGCACCTCGATCTGCGAGCATAGCACCGGTGATCCGCTTCGAGGTGTGCCCTCCTGGTAGCCAAGCGAACGCAGGCTCAGTGAGACCAGCGAGGTCGATGATATGTCCCTTGGTGGAGGCTCCGACCCAACCTACATCCAAGGTGGCCACCGCTCGGCGCTCCCGGAGCAGCAGGCGTGCTTGTCGGATGAGAGATGCTCGA
>JANWXX010000454.1 GCA_025057345.1 Polyangiaceae bacterium
TTGTCCTTGGATGTGGCCATCGGAGGGTAACAGCCCGATATTCCTCAACATTCCTGGGTGGGTGCGTAACCCCTACACCTGATTGGAGGGAGATATGCTGCACTTGATGGTGCCCAACAAGGTGGATGATTTCCTGAAGTCTCTCACGGTGGTCAATGTCCGGACCAACCAACCTGCCCTGACCACCCTGCGGATCTTCCGAGCACCGGCGGTAACCTGATCGACACGCAGATCAAGCGGCAAGGCACCGGCCCACATAACCTTCGGCTGACCTACGTGACAAACGCGTCAGCGTGGAAGCCCAGCTACCAGCGTGGGCTATGGTGGACAACACATCGGGGGAGGACTGGAAGGTGGGCTACCCTCTGCGACCCTCGAAGACCCCCTCAAGCAACAAGCTGCCAACCTCATCAAGCACCAACAAGAGATCGGAACCCTTGAGCAGCAGATCGGAACCTTGCGCAAGCAGAGGGGCGAATAGCCGCCGGAGCCCTGGGGCTCCAGTGGCGCCTCGGGAAAAACTGGGGAAAACCCACTGCCTTGGCTCCTCGCTGGACAGCACTGGGGGTGGGCCCCAAGACTCGCAAGGCTCTTCTGGATGCCCTCGGCTCTATCGAGAACACTCGTGCTACCAACGAGCAGTTCTTCACCGTGCCTGGAGTCAATGCCAGGTCTGATAAAGCCCCGGAGCGCGTTGCTATCTTGATTCCTATAGCAGAGGTAGGGTCATGCCCGCGCTGCCCGATCCTCCTCCGGAGATACCCGCTCGTCCCGGTTGGTGTCCACTGCCTTGAGCAGCAGCTCCACGGTGATGGGTGACGCGGGTTCGGAGGTGCGGCGAGCCACCGCTTGGGCGATCTCCTCCCGACCCAGGGAGCCGTCCTGGTCCAGATCCATCCGCTCGAAGGGGTCGAGCTGAGCCCAAAAGGAGCGAGCAAAGGCGTCCAGCAGAGCCATCTTCGCCTCTCGGCCGCTCCCTGGGGGTGGGATGCAGGCCGGGTTCTCCCGGGCGAATTGCACCAGCGGCTCTAGGTGGTCCATCCCGAAGAACAGGTTGCGGACCAGGGCGACGCGGTACTTCCGCTCTTCGTCCAGCGGTGCACCGGCAACCTCGACGATCCGGTGGGCGCCGAGGTCAAAGCGCACGCCGTCGTCCACCTGGAGGAACCCCCCGGAGACGCCCCGGGACCGGGAGAAATCCACCGCTTCCCGGAGCACCGCGCCAGGCAGCCGGGCCACCACGATCTCGTTGTCGAAGGGTACCTCCGCCTTGAGATCCCCGTAGGTGAAGCGTCGCTCGTAGGTCCGTCCTGCCCGGATGCCTCCTCCGTTGAACAGCGCCACCTCCGCGCCCATCACATCCCGAAGCCGGGAGCAGATGAGCTCTCCCAGGGAGGTCTGCCGCTCGCGGGTACCCACCGAGGACAGCGTCTGCCCCGGCTCCAGCACCAGTAGCGTTGCAGCCTCCAGCTCCTGCACTGCCTTCATGTGGCCGTCGACTCGGGCCCGCAGTATCGCGTCCTCCTCGAAGTGTGCCACGTCCAGCAGCCGCACCTTCACCTCGGGCAGATCGAAGGAGCCTGGCGGCGGGGCTTCCTCGGGCCAGCGGAGATCCACTACAGCCGCATGCACTGCGTCGGAGCCGGCCTTCACCAACCAGCTCGATCCGACCTGCTCCAGAAAGACCGCATGCTCGTGACCCCCGATAAGCACCGGGAAAGGAGGGTTGGTTTGCGCTCGGAGCAAGGCTCGATCCGCCGCAATCTCCTGGTGGGTAAAGGGGAGAACGCAAGCACAGCCCTCCTGTTCCACTAGCCGGGCGGCGGTACAAAGCGCGGTTTCGTTCGCTGGGAGCAGCGGAAACCCACCGAAGGGCTTCCCCCGGTAGATCGTCGGGTCGTGCATCACCACCCCCAATAGACCCACCCGCACCTGGCGCTTGCCGCTGCCACCGAGGTGCAGGATCTGGGTCGCCGGCAGCGGAGGGTCGAAGCCCAGGTTGGTGGAGAGCCACGTCCCCCGGAACTCCCGAACACGCTCCTGGAGGGCGTCGATAGGCAGATCATCCTCGTGGTTGCCGAAGATGGCGTGGGTAAACGGCACCGCATTCATGCAGTCGATCATCCCGCGCCCCAGATCTAGGCTCGAAAGCAGACTCGGGGAGACAAAGTCGCCTGCCATCGACACCAGCATGAGGTCCGCTGGATCCTCCTCGGCCATCCGAAGTACCAGCGTCCTCAACCGGGGAAAATTCTCCAAGGTGTACACGTCATTGACGCAGACCACTCGGAGGGAAGGGCCTCGGCGCGAGGGAGCAACCATGGCGCGAGTGTGTCCAGGTGTACTTGCAGGTCAAGGGATTGGTCGCCTCCGGCGTCAGCACGCCAAGGTCACCTCCAGCTCCACGGTGGCCGTAGACCATCCTTATACCTGCAGCTCCGGTCCGTGACGCAAGAGAAAGGCACCGGGTTGGCCAGCTCCGGGATGGAGCTGGCACGGCAGTTTAGTATCCGGCAGCAGGGGCCAGGGAGCTACGGCCGGCAGGATTCTACCCCGGTGAGTGCCGAGGATGAGCCACCGGAGAAGGAAGCGTGGCACGATGGGAGCATGGGTATCTCAGGATTGCTCAATGGTCGGCTGGTGGAGGTCAAGACACCAGACGGCGTGCTGCGGGCGGTGTCGCCCTCGGATCTGGACGACGTGGTGGGGGAGCTCCCCTTCGCCCACGCTCTCGTCGGGGAGGCTGTGGCAGCCGCACGCCGGGCGCAGCCCGCGTGGGATCGGCTGGATGTCTCGGGGCGAGCGCCGTTCCTGGCACGGCTCCGGGGTCTGCTGGTGGAGCGTGAGGAGGAGGTCGGCCTGCTGATCGCGCGGGAGATGGGGAAGCCGCTGCGGGAAGGGAGGCAGGAGGCACGGGCGATGGTCGCCAAGATCGATATCTCCCTGGGAGAAGGACTAGCGCTGGTGCAGGACGTGGAGCTGGACGGAGGCAAGCTGGCCTGGCGCTACCGGCCCCACGGAGTCCTGGCGGTGATCGGACCATTCAACTTCCCCCTACACCTGGCCCACGGGCACGTCGTCCCAGCGCTACTGGCGGGGAACACCGTGGTCTTCAAGCCCAGCGAAGTGACCCCCCACTGCGGCCTGCTCTATGCTCGGCTCCTTGCGGAGGCAGGCTTCCCTCCCGGGGTCGTCAACGTAGTGCAAGGCGACAGTGCGGTGGGAGCCGCACTAGTGGAAGATGAGGACGTAGATGGAGTGCTATTCACTGGATCCTACGAGGTGGGGGTCAAGATCCTCCAAGCAAACGCAACGCGCCCAGGAAAGATGCTGGCCCTGGAGCTAGGGGGGAAGAATGCTGCCATCGTCCTCGCCGACGCCCCCGAAGACAAGGCCCTGGTGGACGTGCTGCTGAGCGCATTCTCCACCGCCGGGCAGCGGTGTACCTGCGCAAGCCGTTTGATTGTCGAGCGCTCCATTGCCAATCCCTTTGTGGAGCGGCTCGCTACCCAAGCTGAGCAACTGGTGGTAGGGCATGCGCTGGATCCAGCGGCGTTCTTGGGGCCCCTGGCCACAGCGCGGGGTCTGGAGAAATTCGAGGCCATGCAGGTAGAGGCGGAGCGGGAAGGCTCCCGCTGCATACGGCCCCCCAAAGTACCAGACGTGCGCTGGCAAGGGCGCTCCGTAAGGGGGTACTACGCGACCCCTCGCGTGCGGCGTGTAGAGGAGATTCGAGCTAGGAGTCCCTACCAGCGCCAGGAGATCTTCGGGCCCGATCTGGCGGTGTACGTGGCGGATGATCTAGACCACGCGATCACGCTGGCGAACGATACGCCGTTTGGGCTGTCGGCAGGGGTATGGACCCGGTCGTCCGAGCGCTTTGAGGAATGTGCGCGGAGACTTCGAGTGGGGTGCCTGACCTGGAACACACCGACGGTGGGCTCATCCAGCAGACTACCCTTC
>JANWXX010000455.1 GCA_025057345.1 Polyangiaceae bacterium
TGCGTGAGGCCATCCGGACCTTCCTTGCAAACCCCAGTGTTCCCAGGCACTTGGCCCTGGGTGCGTAACTCCTATAATAATGCGGCTGGTTCCGGTGGGAGTGCTGGTAGTGGCGGGTCGTCTGCGGGGAGCGGCGGGTCGTCTGCGGGGAGCAGTGGCAGCGATGGCACGGGGACTGGGCCTGGAGCCAAGTTGAAGTGCACAAGCAGCGGCAAGAATGCTTTTGAAACCTACGGCGCGGCGTTCGGCAAAGTCAACGAATCGATCATCGCGAACGTAGCGGCAGAGCTGGAGAAGGGCGGCGAACCTGGGTTTGGTCCGAGCTTTGGTCCTGTCGCTGTAGATAAAAACAAGCTGGCGACGCTCACGCAAAACCTGGCAGACTTCCTAGTGTTCGCTTACGGTGGTCCCAACAACTACAAGGGAAAGACGATGGAGGAAGCCCACACCGGGCTTCAGATCACCCAGGCTCAGTACGACTACTTCATTGTCAATGTAGTGGTGAAGGCGCTGGCTGATAACGGCGTGCCAAAGAGCGACATCACCAGCTGTTTTGCTCCAGTGGTCACGGATACTGCCTTCGTCAACAGCATCATCAACCGCTGAGCGGGGGCTCTATGGTGCTTTGGCAGCGTCTCCTAGTCGGTTCCGGGATTGCCTTGAGCCTGTTGATGGGGCTTGTGGGCTTCGCGCATACTCAGCCTGGGCGTCCGCTCCGGCCGATGTTGGTGGCGCTCCAACAAGTGACTGGGGGCAAGAGCAGAGGGGCTTGTCCGCTGGGCTATGACCGCAGCCACTCTCCCGCGGAAGTCGAGGCAGCTCGTCGGCGCTTGGTCGCGGAATTGAAAGGGACAGCCCCTAGTCCTCAGCGTCCTGCCTTGGTCTTTTCGTTGGGCCAAACCATACGTTCGGAAGTTGAGGCGTGGGCCCGCGACCACGGGGTTCCCTGCCATGGCCGTCAGGGGCCACAGCGGCTGGTCTGCGCGGCGGTCCCTGGTGAGGCACTGCCCGTTGCCATCCGTGCCCTTGGTGTCGAGGAGGTCTACTTCCAGTTCGACCCGGCGCAGCGGTTGGTTTCGGTGGGGACGATTCGAGCCAGCGAGGAAGCAAGTGCTGCTGTGGAAGCCCAAGAAGCCATTGTGGCGGAGCTTCGCCGCCAGCTTGGGGATCCCTCCTCGCACCAGGGCGAAGCGAGCGCTACCTATCTCCAGGGTGGTCTGCTGCGGCAGGCGCGGACCGAGTTCCGGTTCTCAGATTATTATGCTACCAGCAGTGTCACGACCATGGGAACCGGGCGCTATGTGGTAAGCGAGCGCTACGAGCTTTTGGCGGACGGGAGCTGAGGCAATCATCTCACCCACCGAGCCGCAGGAGCAGCCAGTAGTCTCCACTGCACACGACCGCGCTCACAGCTTGTTAGTGGTGGCTTCGCGAGCCCATCCTGGGTGCGGAACCACCACGGCCCAACTCCGCTAGGATGAGTGGTACATGAAGCTCTGGACCTTCGAGCCTATTGGGATCCTTCGGACGCCGTTCCGGGAGTGGCTGAGCGCACCTCGGCAGCCTGCGGAGGCGGCGGAGGTGACCGGAGAGATCGAACTCTTCTCGGCGAAGAACTATGAGCATGCCCTGGAGGACATCGGTGTATGGAGCCACCTGTGGGTGATCTTTGTCTTCGATCGGAACAAAGGGTGGAAACCTAAGGTGTGGTCGCCTCAGAGCGAGTGCCGAAGGGGGGTTCTAGCCACGCGAGCGCCCTACCGGCCGAACCCATTGGAGTTGAGCGTGATGCAACTAGAGTCGGTGGAGGGTCTGCGGCTACGCGTGCGTGGAGTGGATATGTTGGACGGTTCGCCTGTGCTGGATCGGAAGCCCTATGTACCTTACACGGATGTGGTAACAGAGGCGTCTGGAGGGTGGTTGGGTGGAGAAGCAGACCCGGGACCGCGCTATGAAGTGAGCTGGGGTGAGGCAGCAAAGGAACAGGAGCATTTCCTGAGTGGATTGTGGGTTGCGCTGAAGGAGGCCGTGGAGGCTGTGTTGGCGGTCAGTCCGCATCCTCATCCTTACCGGAGGATTCGGTTGGAAGCAGGAGGGCAGCGGAGGTTGGCACTCAGGGAATGGCGGGTATGGTTCTCTGTAGAGGGAGCGCGGGTGCGGGTGGAGCGCCTCGGTTCCGGGCATCGCCCTGCCGAGCGGGGAGCCCCCCGGCGGGATGTCCATCAAGCCTTCGCGGAGCGTTTTGGTTGAAACCTGGACCGAGGGCTGGTTGCCTCGGTTACACTCGTTCTATGTTGGCTGTGTTCGGATAGACCCACTGGACGGAATGACGACCCCTGCCCTCCACGAATCCCGTGCTGTGCTCTCCCTGCCTCGGGGCGGCACTTATGTGAAAACCAGTGCAGGGCCGATCCAGTTTGGCATTCCGCCAGAAACCATCAAGGATTCCATGGCGCTGAAGCTCCCAGTGCCGACGGTCTACGTGGTGCCTCACGAGCTGTTCCACCGGCGCCGGGGGCTGAACGTGGCCGAGTGTGAGTTCCCAGCGTATTACAACTTTTTCCTTCTCAAGCGGCGCATCCGGCTGGTCGTCGACGACGCCAGCATCGAAGCCCGGGTTCGCGCCGTATTTCAAGAATCTCTTTTCGGTCCTCTGGTTGTCCCCCCTGACCTCGAATTCGACGAGAGCTATCCCCCGGACATCCGCCCCGATTTCCGTCGTGAGATGGAGAACTTCCGCCGCAGTGTCGACGGCAAGCGCTTGGAGGTCGACACCTTGGTAGAGTTCCTCCGCTTCGACCCCCAAGGCTACGTCCGCATCTCCGATGAGGTGGAAGTGCTCCAGACCAGCGTCGGATATGAGGTGATTGAGAGAGGTAGGCTTCTCGCCCGGGTTCCTGCCGAAGTCGAGCTCCCTGACCGCAATACCGAGGTGGTTCCCGCGCGTCAGTTCCAGCCTCCCATGCTGGGCGTCACCATCCTCGGTTCTAGCCATGGCTTCGACCCCGCTGGGAAGACCACCGGATTTCTTATCTGGATCGGCGGCCGTGGCCTCTTCGTCGACCCCCCTGTCGACGCCACCGAAACTCTCCGCGAGCAGGGGGTTCCCTCCAAGCTCATCGACGGCATCATCCTCACCCATTGCCACGCAGACCATGACTCCGGTACGTTTCAAAAAATCCTGGATGAGGGGAGGGTAAATGTATACACCACCCCGACGATCATGGGCTCGTTTCTTCGGAAGTATTCCGCACTCTCCGGGTTGAGTGAGGACATCCTCCGGCGAACTTTCATCTTCAATCCGGTGAAGATCGGGGCCCCCACTCGGGTTCACGGGGCGGAGATCAAGTTCTTCTATACGCTGCACTCGATCCCGGCGCTGGGGTTTGAGCTATTCTTCGGGGGCAAGAGCCTAGCGTTCTCCGGTGACTCCCTCTACGATCCGGAGCGTGTCCTGGCGCTGCGGGACGCCGGTGTACTGAGTCCTGGGCGTGCCAATGCCCTGATTGATTTCCCCTGGCATCACTCGCTGATCCTTCACGAGGCAGGGGTTCCTCCGCTCCATACACCAGCTTCGGTGCTCGCCAAGCTCCCTGAGGATGTGAAGGAGCGATTGCTTGTCGTCCATATTGCCGAGAAGGATCTCCCGAAAGATAGCGGATTGCGGGTAGGAAAAGTAGGGCTAGAGAACTCGATACGTATCGAGGTTGTTCCCTCACCCCACGCGGAGGCGATCTCCATTCTGGATGCGTTCCTCTCCGTGGATCTCTTCCGTGATTTCCCTCTGGCACGAGCCAGCGAGATCCTCCAGGTAGCGAAGCGAGTGAGCTTCCCTGCGGGCTCTATCATCATCGCCCAGGGTTCTGTGGGGGATGCCTTCTACATCATCCTCAATGGGGTAGTGTCGGTGCGGCAAAACGGCCTGGAGCTCAAGACCTACGGGGCCGGCGACTACTTT
>JANWXX010000456.1 GCA_025057345.1 Polyangiaceae bacterium
GGTGAATTTCGACTGTTTCGTGGTTGCCTTGCCAGCTATAGGGAGCGGTGTCGGCTAGGCGCCCGGCTAGCATCGGGGTGTTGCGGGGGCCGTCGATGCTGGACCAGGTAATTGCATCTTCTCGCCCATCGGGGTGGCAGGAGGCACAGGCCATCCCCTCGGCACTGACGCGACCATCGCCGGTCTTGTGGTAGAGTATGCGGCCCAGGGCTGCCTTCTCCGAAAGCCCGTACCCTTCCTTCCGGGAGAGGGCCATCTGGAGCACGGGTTCGTCTTCCCGATCTAGCTTCACCAGGGAAACTGCCCGATCGAACTGGGACCAGATGATGGCGCGCTTCCCCGGACCATCGATGGCAGCACCGGTAGGGCCCGAGGGCACCGCCCAACGGCGGGTCTCCGTGCGAGCTGGATCGACGCCTCGGGCGTCATACTCGACCAGTGCGTCGATTCCAAGGCAGGTTACGTAGAGGGATCCGTTGTAGAAAGACACGGAGCGCGGCAACAGACACTCCCGGGTAGGCCCCATGCTTGCTGTACGCACCGAGAGCACTGTCTTCGTGAGCACCCGCTCCGCTGCCGTATCGATTACCGAGATCTGGTTGATCTCTGTGTTCACTGTATCGTTGGTGGTGCCATAGTAAGTGATCCGCTCGTCCCCTGGGTCGACGGTGACGAAAGGGGCAAAGAGGCGGCCGGGCAAAGTAGCAGGGGTCTTCGGATTCTCCGGCGTTGGGTTCTGCGGGTGCGCCGGGACAGGTTGGGAAGGCACCGGTGGATGGATCTGGGCAGGTGGCTTCTCTCCCACCACGGGGGGAAGCGTTTCCCCAGGGTTGGTTGGATCCACCGCGCTGGTCAGGGCATAGCCTTGGCAACCTCGTCGAATCTTTGGATCGACCTGCTGTGTGTTCCCCGCTAGGTCGACCTTCCGGGTGCCGAGAGCCATCGTCCTCACTTCGTGCTTCTCTCCCTGGAGGTCGATCACGCTTAGGGTAGCGTTCACTAGGTGGGCCACAAAGGCTCGATCCCCCTCCTCGGACACTACCACCGCCCGCGGTTCACGGCCCACGTCTACCTCAAACTTCTGGGCGAAGTTTCCCGCATCAAAGGCCGTCACTTTGTGTGCCCATGCACTGGTAACCAGTAGCGTTTGCTCATCTGGTGAAACTGACATCGCGATGGGTTCCACGGGAGTATCCACCACGCATCTTGATTGGAGCCCCCCCCGGGCGTCTGGCTCAAGCACCTCGACTTGGTTCTGATTCCTCAATGTGACAGCCACCCGCCCATCCGCCAGTACCAGCACCTGTTCGGGAGCACCCTTCAGATCCGTCGCCGCGAGTTCTCGCCCCTTGTCGATGTCCACGGTATGGAGCGTTGGTTCGTCGCTGTCGGCGATGTAAGCCAGCAGCGCACCTTGAGGCATCCTTGCCAGAGCCACTGTCGAACTCTGGCGGACGGCCCCGTAGCGCGCCGGACCCACCCCCGGGTTCACCCGAGCGCAGCTTGGGGACGCCGCCATCTGGAGTAGAGGCTTGGATTGCGCCACTGGCGTGGAGGGCCCACGCCCACCGCACGCTGCCAGGACGAGGAAGCCTCCTGCTACCATACCTACCTTGAGCTTCTTCCTCATAGTTCCTCCATGGACGTTATTTCCCCGAAAAAGTTTCCCTGCGGAACGGGAACCCCGGCTTCCCTTGCGAAACTTGCGCACCTGAAGCTGCGAGGATTCCTCCGTAGAAGACCGTACCTCCTAGGTTACTCTGTGGCTGTAGCATGTGACCGCTGAACCCCATCTTCTCTCCGAGGCTGGGGTTCATAAGTACCTGCAGTTGGGGTGCGGTACATGAAGTCGGCTGTCCTCGTCCTATGAACCTACCAAGTCAGCTGCTGGATTGCCTTCACTTGGTTCCCACCTCACCCCTGGGTGGGCTCTGAGGCGATGGCTACCACCCGGAACACCTTACGGTTACCCGGTGCTCAGCCCATCCTCTTCTCGAATCGGGCCAACTCCCCTTACCATCGTGAGCACCTTTGAACCCTAGAAGGCTATGGCATTTGTAGAGAATTTCTAGATAGAGATCGTCTCTATAAATTCATGGCGGAATTTTCTGCAGGTTTTCTGCAGGTATGGTACGAGGGACGACACAGGAGGCGACGAATGTACGGAGCGCTCAGGAGCCACAGCAAGAGCTTCATGGGGATGGGGGGTAAAAGCATCCTTGACGCAGCGATGCTGGCGGCGCTTGCCGACGGCGAGGCCAGTGATGACGAGATCTGGGGGGCTGTTGAGGGGCTCCGCGAGCTGGGAGGGCCCTTTGAGGGGCTCTCGGATCGACAGTTTGAACGCCTTGTCGCGGAGAGCTTCGAGCGCCTTGAGGGGTACGGTGACATGGAGGAGCAGATCGCCGGGGTCGCTCGCCAGCTTCGCAAGAATGAGGAGCAGGCTATCACAGCCTTTGCCATCGCCTATGCTGTGCTCCGCGTCGATGAGGACTGGGGAGAAGACGAGGACTCCTTCCTTGAAGAATTCGCGAACGCTCTTGGGCTTGATGAGGCTACCGTCCAGGACATCATCCACGAGGTAGACGCCGGCTTCGAGGAGGAAGACGAGGAGGACGAGGGGGATGAGGTGCCTCCAGCCAATTCAAGCAGAGAAGGCAAGCGCCTTACCTCCCCGACCAAACCCGCCTCTGGGCAGTCTGAGCTTCGGCCTGCCCTGCGGAGTAAGAAGAAGGAGTCCCTCGGGGTTTCTGCGGGGACAGTGGCGGCCGGAGCGATGGCGGTCGGTGCCGTAGCTGCCGGCGCGACGGCTCTATCCAAACCCAAACCCACCGGCCCTGTGGCACCTGCTCCTTCTACTGCCTATGCAGCACCTGCAGCTCCTCCTCCGGAGCCTCCCTACGCATTTTCGGGAGCAACCCCGGTGGATACTGCCCTCAAGGAGTTCAACCCCGATGATTTCACAGTCAAGCTCTGCTGCGCTCTTTTTGGTGCAATACCCTTGGAGATCCAGCACGCTTCTTACGGGACGCTGGCACAGGCTGCAGAGATCCTCGCCCCAGGTGCAGGGAACAAGGCTCGTAAAGCTGCAGAAGAACTGGCAAGCAGTGAGGCGGTAATCACAGGGTTGAAAGTGGTGAATGCACTGGATATGGCCGATACCGGCATCGCCGCCTTCTCTGGGCTCAAGTCGGTCTTTGGTCTGCTCACCGGGCAGGGATCGAACGCGCTGGAAACGGATGCCCAGCAGGGGGTGGACGCAGTACTCAAACTCTTGGCCCTCGCTTACTTCGTCTACTCGGTTTACCCGGGAGACGTTACCGATCGTGTCAAGATGTTCTATGCGACACCCTCGGGGAAGGCCCTGCTCACGTACTACGCGGCGGTGGAGGTAGGGATGCCGTTTGCGGACAACGCGCTGGTGGCGGGCGGTTCCTTCGTCAGCGACCTGTTCAGCAAGCACGGCCCTACTGCTGCCGAAAAGCTCGGCGGTCTTCTCCCCGCCGGTAGTGTTTCTGCAGCCCAGGGGATGATGGGTTCGCTGTTGGCTCCGGTCGATGGTCTGGTCCAGCGGGTTTCGCCCTATGCGAAGACAGCGGCGCAGGCGGTGAGCGGGTTCTTGCCAACAGCGATGAACGTACTGGATAAGGCAGCGGGGGCCGCGGCTACTGCCATCGACGCCATGCCGGTCTACCGCTACCTCGGTGCTCGCGTCCTCGCGGAGTCTTGCGTTCTCCTCGCCTCCCGGGGCCTCTGATACAAGAAGCGGACGACCGCTTTTCCGAGTGGATCAGGGCATTATGCCAATCGGAGCATTATGCTAGCGAGATCTGGGCTTTTGCTAGCTCGCGGACCACTTCTTCGATGATCCAGCTCTTGACCCGAGGGCCGTGACCGATCTGCGTTCGGGCGGTGATGGTCCACTCGATAGCAGTGCCCTTGATGTTGCTGGGGCC
>JANWXX010000457.1 GCA_025057345.1 Polyangiaceae bacterium
GTTTCGCTTGCTGTTCCGAGGAGGGCTCCCCCGGGCTGAGGCACTAGCGAAGCTGTTGGACGGTGCGCCTCTGGACCCCTGGGTGGCCCGGCTAGCAGCCTTCCTCCGCGGTTCCGGTTTACGGTCGGGGTGTAAACCACCCGTTACAGGGCGATTTGTTGCGAGAGAGGTGACGAGGGTCTGGCGCGTGGCACCGGGGTTGCTACCCTTGCTGTTGCTGTCGTACCGCGAAGGGATCTCCATGCCGCGTTTTCCTCTGCTCTCCACGACGCTTCCCCGCACCTTTCTCCCCCTCTACGCGCTCCTAGCCGTTGCCGGTGTGGGTGCCCCGGCCTGGGCCGAGTGTCCGCCCGGTGCTTGGTTCTGCGCGGATGCTGTTCCTGAAGAAGAGGACAAAAGCAGCAAGAAAGATGACAAGTCGCTGGGGGACAATACGGACAAGAGGGACAAGGGGGAGAAGGGAGACAAAGGAGACAAGGGAGACAAGAAGGATATCCCTAAGGAACCTGTGAAGGTGGGTCCCGGAGAGAGTGCCCAGGTGCCTCCCGGTACGACGGTCATCGTACAGACCGCTCCCCCCCCTCCGGCAGCACCTCCTCCTGCTGCGGCACCGGCTGAGCCTGCACCGCCTGGGCGGGTCTATGCGCCTCCCCCTCCCCGCAAGTACGTTCCGCCGCCTCGCCGCCGTCCGTACAACGAGTGGGGTTTCCACATGAGGCTCCAGAGCGCGCTGCTGGATAACGACAAGCACCGCGCTGCTGAGGGAGCTGGAATGGGTGGTTTGGGGTTTAGTCTTCGTGCTAGGCCCACTGGGCACTTTGCTCTCGATTTTGGCCTTGATTTCCTGGGAGGGCGCGACTTCCACGGCAATCGCCGGAGCGAGATTCCTTTCTCTATCAACGCTATGCTCTTCGTGAACCCGCAGGATCGAGCCCAGCTCTATTTCCTAGGGGGGCTTGGCTGGTCGTCTGCTCACGTCGAGCGCCCAGACGAGAGCATTGCCCGCTACAGCTATTTTGGCTTTCAAAGCGGTATTGGCCTAGAGTACCGAGCGACCAGGAACCTTGGCCTCAACCTTGATCTCATTGGCTTCATTCGAGGTCGAACGGACCACCAAGCTGCGTATATGCCTGAGTTCGTTGATCCTGCTACCGGTCGCACCACCAATACATCAGGGGGAGGCCTGTTCCGTGGAGGTCTCACGGTCTACTGGTGAGGTATCGACGCGGGTTCCTTCCGTGGAGAGGGTGCGCTACCACAGAGCATGGGCCTATTCGACCCCCTGACGTTCCCCGGCGGCACTTGCGCTCGCAACCGTGTTGCCCTTGCCCCTCTCACCAATCTCCAAAGCCATCTTGACGGATCTCTTAGCGAGGCCGAACTCCGGTGGCTTTTGCGGCGTGCAGAGGGGGGCTTTGGTATGGTCACCACCTGTGCCTCCCATGTTGCCCTTGACGGGCAGGGGTGGCCCGGAGAGCTTGGAATCTTCTCGGACACGCTCCTGCCCGGGCTCCGGACCTTGGGAAGGGGGCTTGCGGAGCGAGGTGCGCTAGGCGTGGTACAGCTCTTCCACGGGGGTGCCCGGGCTCCCTCGAAGGTCACGGGTCAACAACCCTGGAGTGCTAGCGCATTCTCTGAGAACAGCCCTGGTTTCGAGATTCCACGCCCTGCGACGGAAGAAGATCTTCAGCGGGTGATCGGCCAGTTCCGAGATGCGGCCCTACGGGCACGGGAAGCAGGTTTTCATGGTGTCGAGATCCATGGCGCCCATGGTTACCTGCTCAGCCAGTTCCTTAGCTCTACGATGAACCTAAGGGAGGACCGCTGGGGAGGCCCTCTAGAAAACCGTGCCCGGCTTCTACGGGAGGTGACCCAAGCGATTCGGAAGGCCACCCCCCCTCCCTTCCTGGTGGGTGTCCGGATTTCCCCGGAGGACTTCGGCTATGCCAAGGGGCTCGACTTGGATGAGAGCCTGCAACTAGCCGACTGGCTCTGTGCGGATGGTATCGATTTCTTGCATCTCTCTCTCTGGGACGCCGCTAACCCGACGAAAAAACGTCCACAATCGCACCCAATTCCTCTCTTCCGCGAGGTATGTGGCACAGCGGTACGAATCCTCGCGGCTGGCTCTCTCTGGAGCCGGGAGGACGCGGAGGCGACCCTAGCTCGTGGAGCCGATATGGTTGCTCTAGGCCGCGCTGCCATCCTTAACCCCGAGTGGCCTCGTGAGGCGACCCAACCAGGCTGGCTCCCCCGCCGACCTCCACTCACCCCCGAGGAGTTCCATCAGCGGGAGGTGAGCCCGAGGTTTGTGGACTATTTGCGCCGCTGGCGTGGCTTTGTTGCCTAAGATCACTCATAGGCGTGGGCTGCAAGCACTTCGAAAAGGGCAAAGAGCTGAGGTGAGTCGTCCAGAACAAACTGGATGCCGGCTCGGCCGGGCTTGCGAGGTTGCTCCTGGCGGAACCAAACCACACGCCCACGGAGCGGGAGCGGATCCCAAAGAGTTGGTGATGTGATTTCCACCACGAGCTGAGTGCCTGGCTCCAGCGGATCTATCAGCTCCAACCCAGCCCCTGCCAGGCTCAGATCAACCACCAGCCCCTGGAGCTGGGCTCCGTCTTCCTTCCGAAGGGACGCCGGCAGCCGGACAGGGCGGCGCTCGTGGGTGCGGAAGTGCGGTTTCTCGGCCATGGAGGGCCCGAGCAAGCTATCATGACGAACAACACTTGGGGTCTTCTTCCGCTTTTTAGTAGCATCCTCTCCTAGCTCAGCGGTACGTCGGCCCCCCAGGGCCCCCCGGAGAACCTCGATGCAAGAAACCCGCAAGGATCCGCGCGCCAAGGTGCTGACGATGATGAAGGTGCGCTACAAGAGCGCCACCATCGACGAGTTCATCGAGCACCACTCTCACGACATCAGCCGAGGAGGGATCTTCATCAAGAACCCCAATCCCTTCCCCCCTGGTACCCTTCTTAAATTTGAGATCAACATCGCCGATGATAAGCCGGTGCTTCAGGGGGTTGGCCGCGTCGTCTGGAAGCGTGATACCGCCCAGGCTACCAGCGAGCGCCCTGCCGGCATGGGGGTCAAGTTCATCAAGCTCGACGAGTCCTCCCGTCAGATCATTGACAAGTTGATCGCTGCCCGAGGTGGAATCGAAGGAGGTTCCGCCTTCGAGCAGGAGCAACCAGCCCCCGAGGCAGCCCCTGCAGCCCCCGCCGCCGGCTTCACCCGAAAAGCCACTATCGTCGGCCTCGGGTCGATGGTTCCTCCCGAGCTCCAAGCTGCCCAGCAAGTGGCCCAGCAGGCAGCTCAGCAGCCGGGCTCTTTCTTTGGGGCTGCTGGGGCCACCCCTGCCGACCTACCTCCCCCTGCCGAGCGTACAGTGATGCGCCAGGCTGCGGAGCTCCTCCAGGAAGCCCTCAAGGAATCCATGGGGGACGAGGCAGGGGACGAGGTCGTCAAGAACCCGCTCCTTGCCGAGACGCCTAAGGTCGAAGAACCCAAGCGTGACGAGCCCAAGGTCGAGGAGAAGCCATCTCCCGAGCTCGCTTCCGTGCCTTCTCCCAAGGTGGAAGAGAAGCCCCAAGCCGAGGAGAAGCCCGTCGAGGCTAAGCCCACGGCTAGCGAGCCGCCCCCCAAGAACGAAACCAAACGTCCTCGCTCGGTTCCTCCCCCCGAACCTGCCCTCGAAACTAAGAAGGGGGGCAGCGGTATGGTTTTGGTGATCGCTGGTATTGCTGCAGTCCTTGGCGTAGGTGCTTGGTGGTTCTCCCAGCAAAACAAGGCCGCCCCCGCTCCTCCACCTCCTGCAACCACCCCTTCGATTCCCAGCGCCGAGCCCCCTACCAAGGTCTCCACCGAGCCTCCTGCTAGCGCTTCAGCAGCCTCTGACGTAATCGCCTCATCAAGCACCTCTGCTGCAGTTACCGCT
>JANWXX010000458.1 GCA_025057345.1 Polyangiaceae bacterium
GCCCTATCTAAGAGGAGGTTCTTCTCTCGTTCATTGGTTGGGGGTGGTGGTGGTGGCTGCGGCGCTCCAGCACCGCCACCCGGGTCATGTTCATTACCTGCTGGGGAATCATGAGCATGCACATATTGGTGGCCCGGTTGTAGGAAAATTTTTCCCCGACGAGGCGGCTCGACTGGAGGAGCTACTCGGACCGGAGCGCACCCAATGGTTCCAGGAGTGGCTCCTCTCCTGGCCCCTGGTAGCCGTTGCCCCCCGCGCTGGGCTCTGTCTTCTTCACGGGGCCCCTCATGTGCCCATCCAGAGTCGCCGCGACCTCGAGGAGATTGACCTCGCGGCGCTCTGGGAAGGTACCGGCTTCCACCTTGCCGGGGCACGGAACATCCTCACCGGGCTACTCTGGGCCCGAGCTGCCTCAGCCGAGCGAGCTCGGGCGTTCCTCCGGGCGCTGGGGCCCACACTCCGGGTAGCCCTCCACGGCCATGATGTGGCACGGGAGGGCTTCGTGATAGAAGAAGCGACCCACCTCTGTGTATCCTCCAGCTTCGGCTGCTACGACGGGGACAAGATATACCTCACCTGGGAGCTGGACGACCCAGCCATCTCCGCTCTTGATGTCGCGCGCCGCGGTCTCCGTCGGCTCTGGCCAGAGGCAACCCCGGTTTACCTCAACCCTAGCTTGTGTGAAGGTTGAATGGCCCATCATCATATTCCAGAAGAAGAAGAGCGCCTGCTGGAGCGGGTAAAGAAGCACCTCGAAGGGCTGCCGCCTCCACGTCCTCAGGTCAAGGAAACCCAGCGGGACTACGAGCAGCAGCTCTTGGAACTCCGGGACGAGATTGCTCAGGCAAGGCTGGAGGACGTGCCCGCGCTCGTGGCTCAAATGGAAAGGATCTCCGGGGTGGCTGCCCGTCGTGCGGAGGTGCAAGAAGCCCCTATCGACATACAAGTGCCTTACTTTGCCCACCTGCGGTTGAAGGAGAACAACAAGGAGCGAGACGTCCTCATTGGCCGCGGGACGCACATCGACGCTCGGAGCGGGGTGAGGATCGTCGACTGGCGCCATGCACCCATCAGCCAGCTCTACTATCGCTATCCTGAGGGAGCCTCCTATGAGGAAAGCTTCGGAGGGCGCGAAGTCGAGGGCGAAGTGTTGGTGCGACGCACCATCACCATCCACAAGGGAAAGCTGCTCCGAATCCAGTCACCTCAGGGAACCTTCGTTTGTCAGAACCAGGGTCAGGGCCCCTGGAAACACCATGAGGTGCGAACCTCCGAACTCGCCGGAGGTCAGGGGACAGCAGCGCGGCCCAGAGGTACGCTGGGCGCCGGGCTTGACAGCGAGCAGCGCCTCGATCGCCACTTGCCGGAGATTGCGGCGCTGCTGGACCCTAGGCAATTCGAACTCATCTCTGCTGCTGACTCTGGCATAGTGGTGATCCAGGGGGGTGCCGGTAGCGGCAAGACAACCATCGGCCTCCACCGCATCGCCTACTTGGCTTACCGCGATCCCGGGAGGTTCCAACCGGACCGCATGCTGGTCATCACGTACGGCCCAGCGCTGGGAGCCTACATCTCAGAGGTGCTCCCGTCGCTAGGGGTTCCAGGGGTGAAGGTAGTGACGTTCCAGGATTGGGCGAAGGCACGGCGGGAGGCAGCGTTCCCGTGGCTGGAGGCTGCCTACGAGGAGGATACTCCCCCTGCAGTCACCCGCCTCAAAAAGCACCCGGCCCTGCTCAAGTTGCTCACGGAGCGGGTGACCCAGTACCTTCACCAATCCCCGAAAGCCCCTCGAAGCCCTCGCGTTGCTCTGGCGCTCTGGGCCGAGGTTCTCTCCGACCGGGAAGCACTCGCCCAAGCTCTGGAGTCTTACGGTGACGCGCTTTCCGAGAGGGAACTCAACATAGCCCATCGTTGGTGCTCCGAGCGTTGCATCGAGTTGATGGAGATCGAAACCCGGGCCCGCGAAGCCGAGGATGCAGACGAGCTTGCGCCGCGGTCTAGAGAGGAAGCCCGCCCCAAGAGCATGGCCGAAGAGGACGAGGAGGAGGTCCACCTCGACAATGAGGAGGACGAGGAAGATCCGGGGGTCGGGGTGGATGGGCAGGAAGTTGAAGCGCGTATTGCCCACCTTGACCCAGAAGACGATGCTCTTCTCCTCCGCCTCTACCAGCTCCTTTGCGGCCCCCTCAAGAAGGGAAAACATGCGCTTGTCTACGAGCACATCTTCGTGGACGAGGCCCAGGATCTCGCCCCGGTAGAGCTGGCCGTGTTGCTGGACACAGTCAGCCCTCGCCGGAGCGTCACTCTGGCGGGTGACACGGCCCAGAAGCTCTACCTGGACAACGGCTTTCGTGACTGGCGGAGCACCTTGGATAGCCTGGGCCTCTCTTCGACTGAGATTGAGCCACTGCGCATCGCCTACCGCTCCACTCGGGAGGTCATGGAATTCGCCCGGGAAGTCCTCGGCCCCCTAGCGGATCCGACCCCTCCGATTGCTCCCCGGAGCGGGGCCCCCGTAGAAGCCTATGCCTTTCCACAACAAGGTGCCGCAGTAGCCTTCTTGGCGGATGCCCTTCGCCCTCTCTTTGCTCGGGAGCCTCGTGCCAGCGTTGGTATCCTCGCCCGCTTCCCCGAGCAGGCGGATGCTTACTATGAGGGGTTGATTCGGAGCGAGATCCCCGGGGTGCGCAGGGTGCGCAACCAAGACTTCATCTTCCGTCCCGGCGTAGATGTAACCGACATCCGCCAAGTGAAGGGGCTTGAATTCGATTATGTGGTGTTGGTCGATGTCAACGCCTCGGTCTTCCCGCCCGACCATGCCTCTCGACACCTACTTCACATCGCTGCCACCCGCGCGGCTCACCAACTTTGGGTGATCTTTACCGGACCTCCTTCACCGCTCTTGCCCCAATACCTCATTGAACAAGCCTGACCAGCCCTGACCAGCCGTAAATTTGGCCCTGCTGGCAGACTCTTGCTATCGCCGGCCCATGGTGAAGGGCATCCGACGCGGGGCGCTGGTTGTGGCGATGGTCGGTGGGCTACCCCTTGCGCTAGGATCCTGCGGAAAGACAGACAGGTCAGCCCCTGCACTCTCCAAGTCAGCAGCGGTAGTTCCTCAGGCCCCGACCTTCATAAGCTCTGCCTCCCCCGGGGTAATTCCCTGCGGAAGTACGGCTTGTCCTGTAACCAAATCCGCCCGCAAGGTGTGCTGCAACGCCCCTGGTGTCCCTCCTATGTGTCGCTCGGCGGATCGATGCGGTCAAGCAAGTAAGTTCCGTTATTCTGGCATGCTCTCGTGCAACGAAACCGCTGATTGCAAAGGGACAGACCCAGGGCGGGATGTAGTTTGCTGCATCACTGACGACGGGTTCCGAGCGGAGGGCGTTCCTGGCCCTTACAATCGCGCGGGATGTGTGCCCCGGGCTGCCTGTACAGGCAAGGACGTGCTTGCGTGTACCTCCGACGCAGAGTGCTCCCAGGGGACACGGTGCCGTGCGATTCCCATGGGGATCGGCGTGGAGATCGGCGGCTGCCTACCTTGAACCCGCAGGAGGCTCCCTCTTGAGCGGGAAGGTTGCATGGTCCCATACCGTATCGCCGTCCAATGCTTCGCCTATGCTCCTCAGGAGGATCCCCATGCATCGATCCGTGCTCCCTACCCTCATGATTACCGGGTTCTTCTCCGTCGCAGCGCTCGTGGGAGGCTGCGTAATTGTCACCCAGCCTGGCCCCAACAACGGCACCCCTAACGCCAATCCTCCTGCCAACAACCAGGGGAGCGGTCGCAGCCTACCCATCCTTCGTACTAGCCAGCCCACCCCTACAGAAACTGCAGCACCCCCAACGACCCCGACAGCCTCGACGCTTCCGGTACCAACCAGCACGGTCCCGGCGGGCCCTCCTGGCCCTAAAGTAACCGTTGACGGCAGGGAAT
>JANWXX010000459.1 GCA_025057345.1 Polyangiaceae bacterium
TTGTCCTTGGGCGAGGCCATCGTAGGATAACAGCCCGACATCACACGGTATTCCTGGGTGGGTGCGTAACTCCTAACGACGATCAAGTTGAAGGATGGCCATGGTCACTTCCCCTCCTTGGAGGAAAACAGACGTTCACGGAAGGAGCGGGTCAGAGCAATGCGAGCGAGTACTTCCCGAAGGGGAGCTCCTTGCTCTATGCTCCCACGAAGCTCTTCGAGGATGCAGCCGTCCTTGGTCAAATCTTCCAGACGACCGAAGGTGAAACGGAAGTAGTTGCGAACAAAGCAAGCCTGCGGGCGTCCACTCTCGACGAGCATCCGTGTCAGGTCTGCAGCCCCTTCGGAAGGAGTCATATCCCCCAGGTTGACCTGGGGAATGGATTGAGTGTTCACAGGCTTGGATTTGATAAGCTTCCCCTGGGCGTCAAAGAGTCGCTGCTCACTGCGGAAGCGGCCCAAAGCGTCGAAGTTTTCGGTAGCAAACCCCAGGGGGTTGATGCTGTTGCGGTGGCACAAGGCACAGGCGGTCCCTTCCTGCTCGGTAATAGACTCGACAACCTCCCAGGTAGTGAAGTCCGGGGAGAGCTGAGGGGGCATCGCTGCAGCGTTGTTGGGTGGTGGTGGTACCTTGTCGCAAAGCAAGCCCTTGCGAAGGAAGACTCCCTTCATCACTGGACGTGTGTTGGCGGTTCCTGTAGCGAGGAAGGCCGCACGGGTCAGCAAACCTACCTGAGCCTCCTCGGAAAAAAGGGGAGGCTTCCCTTTCCCATCCCAAGGCTTGACTTTGTAGATGCTAGCGAGATCCTCAGTCCGGGCAAAGGAGAGACGGCTGGTGAGGAGATCCTCGAATTTCCCGGGAGACGTAAGGGTGTAGTAAGCGCCCAGATCCGTGATTTCAGCCACCATGTGCTCTCGTAGGTCTGCCCCCGGCTTGAATCCGTTTGCGAAGGCGTCATACACCGCCGTCCCGACAAGCCCGTCCATCTCTTTGAGGTCGTCCAGCCAGAGCCACTCGGCAAAGAACTGATCGAGGGCCTCACGGAAGCGAAGGTCTTTGGTAAGCCGCTCTACCTGCTCCTGATAGACCTTGTCTTGCAGCAGCGAGCCATCCCGAGCCACCTTCCGAAGCTCATCATCCGGCGGGGCCTGCCAGAAGTGGAAGCTTAGCCGCGAGGCGAGCTCCCACGCGGTGAGACGAAAGACATCTTGTTCCCCTGGGACAGCCTCACCGCCATGCTCTACGTGGTAGAGAAACTCTGGAGCCGTCAGGAAGGCCCCGAGGACGTCCGCAACTCCCGCTTCGTCGATCCCTTCCGCGTCGTACACAGTCCAGAAAAACTCTCGATCGCTCTTGTCGAGGGGACGACGCAAGGCACGCTCCCCTACTCGTACGATGAATTGCTCAATACAGCTCTTGTCGTTCGTTGGATCCTCATCCCTCGCGCAGGAGCCGACCACCTTCTGGAGCCTGTCGCCCTTGGCCAGCTCCGCCCCCAGACGGATCGCAACTCGGTAAGCCCCGTCAACGTGCCCTTGTTGTACGCTTTGATCCAAGCGTTGATATCCCCCATGGGTTTCGTTAGGTAGCCCCTTGCGCTCATCCTTAGGGATCTTGTTCAGCTCCCCTTCCACCTGAGCTAGAAGCTCCGCTGATTGGCCTGGCAAAGCGAATTCCAGCAGGTCTTTCAGGGCATTTTGGTACTGGACCCGGGAGAGACGCCGAAGCGGAACCTCCTCCCCCCGCTGGGAAGGATCGCAGGTGAACCGCGGCGGTGCGTTGTCCGGCTCAGTCCCTCCCGCACCGCCAGGTTGTCCTTCCTGTTGCCGACGAGAGGGATGGTCTTCTCCGCAGCCTGTCCCCCAGAGCAGAGCCCCTAGCAGAATTCCCGGGAGCAACCTCCCCAAGTAGAGGGGGCGCTTCTCACTAGGATGGTCGGTACTTGATCTGTCGTACTTTGTCGGATCCTTTTTTGGGACGTCCACCATGGTTAGATCAAGCTATCCAGAAAACCCAAATCTGTCAGAAAAAACGATGATGATTCGGTTGATGTCTTTCGGATGAAAATCAGGCGTTCTATCGGAGCGAGGATAGAATCCTGCGGAAAGCGCTCCGCTCCACAGCCTTCAAGGGGCCATCCCATCCAGTTCATCGCCGTCGGAAGCGTGAGTGCTGCTCTGGCCTGTCCCCCCAAGTAGCAGCGTCTTGAGTGGTCCCTTCCCCCACAGCAGGAGTCCTACATCCTCCGAGTACCCGTAGCCCTCGGTCTTCCCTTGACAGAGCCTAGACTCCTCGCGAAAACCCCGCCATGGCCCACGCCACGCACTACGATCACCACGATCATGAAGAGGCGCACGAAGATCACGACGATTCGCATGAGCCGCCTCCCCCAGAAGAGCCCCAGTCTCCCTGGTGGCTCCCGCTACTGGGTGCTTCTCTGTTCCTCGTCGGAGGAATCACATTCCTCGTGATGAATAGTGAGAAAGAGGGAGAGAAGAAAGAAGACCCTGCCCCCACCGCCACGGCTCAGCCCTCCGCGACGGTGATGCCGGCTCAGGTACTTTCAGCCCGCCCGATGCTCAGTGCCCTACCGGCTCTGCGTCGGATCCTAGAAGACAAACACTGAATCAGACGTGGAACCGAAAGTGCATGACGTCGCCATCCCGGACGACATAATCCTTGCCCTCTGTGGACAGCTTGCCTGCTTCACGACACTTCGCTTCGCTACCCAATGCCACAAGATCTTCCCACCAGATCACCTCGGCCTTGATGAAACCTCGCTCAAAATCCGTATGGATGACGCCAGCCGCCTGGGGAGCGAGGGTGCCGCGGGGTATAGTCCAGGCGCGTACTTCCGTTTTCCCCGCAGTAAAGTAGGTGATCAGGCCAAGTAGGTCGTACCCTGTACGAATCACCGCGTGGAGCCCCGGCTCCGCAAGACCCGCGCTCGCCAGAAAATCGGGACGATCCACTGGATCTAGCTCAGCAATCTGGGCCTCCAGGGCAGCGCAGATGGGGATCACCCTGGCCCCCTCTTCCTTGGCGTAGGCCAGCAGTGCCTGGAAGTGTCGGTCTTCCTCGACCTTACCCAATGCCCCCTCGCTGACGTTGGCGACGTAAAATACCGGCTTGGCCGTCAGGAGCTGCATCTCCCGGAAGATGACCGGAGCATGTTGATCGTCAGGGAAGGGGAAGGTTCGAGCTGGCTTTCCTGCATCCAGGTGTGCGGCAAGGGCCTCACAGAGCCATACTGCGGATTTCTCTACAGGTGAGTTCGCCTTGACCATCTTGCGGGCGCGGTCGAGACGTTTGTGTACCGTGTCGAGGTCCTTGAGGCAGAGCTCGGTCTGGATGGTAGCCACGTCACTAACCGGATCGACCCGGTTTTCTACGTGGATCACGTTCGGATCCTCAAAGCATCGGACCACATGCGCTACCGCGTCTACCTCCCGGATATGGCCGAGGAATTGGTTGCCCAGCCCCTCTCCTCTTGAAGCCCCCCGTACCAGTCCTGCGATATCCACGAAGCGAATCGTCGCCGGAACGGTACGCTCCGGGTGGACCACCCTCGCCAGTGCATGGATGCGCGAATCTGGCACCGATACGACGCCCACATTCGGCTCGATGGTGCAAAATGGATAGTTGGCTGACTCAGCCTTCGCCGACGATAGCGAGTTGAACAGGGTGCTTTTGCCCACGTTGGGCAGACCCACGATGCCGCATGCAAAGCCCATGAGCACGGCGGGTTAGCATGCGCTCCAAGCTACGGCTAGCCTTACTCCCCGCAACAAGCTCGGTTTGCTACGCTCTATCGCTATGCATCAGCTTCCTCTCTTGCTTTCTGAGTTGCGACTCCAAGCGGAGCAATGTCTAGAGGCGGAGAACCCTTCGGCCGCACAGGCGAGAGAGCTAGCGGCCAGC
>JANWXX010000045.1 GCA_025057345.1 Polyangiaceae bacterium
GGTAGAAACCCTCGTGACTCACCTGCCGTTGATCGTGCTGCGAGAGGCGCTCAAGAAGCTTTGTGCCGAGACTGGTGATGGAGAGGATCTCCAGCCGCTGAGTGATCCGGCAAGGTTGGAACCTGGATCGTCTCCGGAAACCCTCGACGAGAGCGACGAGGTCACCGTGGCCATCGGAGCTCACGAAACCAATGCTCTCTTGGCCCAAATGCCAGACCTCACCCTCTTGGAGAAAGGAGCAGGAGCAGGAGGATGAGATTACGCCGCCCGTCGTTTCTTGCCGACCTTCCCGCGGGCCTGCTGGATGGCCTCCGTACGGGCTTTCCGGTAAGAGGTGGCGTCGACGGGAGCGCGATCATGGACCCAGCGAAGCATAGCGGGGAGGACAATATGTTCCCAGGCTACGGACGAACGAAGGAGAACGAAATCACCGTAGAGAGCTTCCATATGAGCTTCCAGATCTTCCATCAGCGAGATTCGCTCGTAGAAAGGCTCGTCATTCTTCTCATCGAGAAGGGCGGGTAGCTTGACGCCGACGAGGAGGAAGGCGTCCGCATGAAAAGCAAAGGAGAAGTCTTGCTCATTGCGCCGTAGCCGGAAGGAGGCCAAAGTAGGGGTCTTGCCCTGACGCAGTGCCTCACGGGCCTCGGGGGTGGAGGCAGGGTTTGCGCCCCGGAGCTTGCTCTGCTCCCTATCCTTCTGTCCACCGGACTCTAGGATGATTTGCTTCTCTAGGAAGAGCTCGAAGTCGCCGACTCCGTGGGCACTCACCTGGCCTTCGAACAGTTCGCTCTCGAACCAGAGCCATACCAGGAATTCGCGTCCCAGGAAGCGTGTGGTTTCAATGGGTTCCAGAAGATTCATGGTGATGGTTGCGTCTCAGACCGCATGGAAGGAGGTTGGCTTCAGGTCGGTGAGGGCGCGCAGGCGCGCTTCCGGTAGGTCGAGGCGGGTGGCCGTGGTATGGGCGTTTGCGGGGATAAGCTCGATGTAAGGGAAGGTCTTTTCCCAGAGTTCTAGGAGAAGATCCTGCCCCTTGGGGGATTGATTCCAATAGCGGACAATACCTTCTTGAAGGTTCCAGCAGAGATCGATCAAGCGGATGGTTGGGATAACTTGGTGGCGGAGCTTGCGCCCCACGAGAACCTTGAGATCCTCCTTCTCTCGCTTGCTTAGCTTCTCACGTCCCTTCTTCGCCAAGAACTTCTTTTCTGCCTCGGCGAAGGCAGCCTTGAATAGAGATCCGGGGAATTTCCATGCGTCAACCCGGAGCGTGAGGTTGAGATAGTTGTTGTAGAAGACTTCGTTGTACTCGAAGGTGACGTCCATTTCCAGGGGACGGCTTACGGGAACCCACCCGACGCGCTGCTCGTCTTCACCGTCAATGGTGAGAGGCTGGAAGCGCCGTAGGTGCAGGCTCTCCAGAAAAGCATCTTGGTAGTTCTTCGGAAGCTCACCTTCTGCGTAATACTTGGTGTAGGAAATCGATCCCTTGAGCAGGCCCATGGCTTCTCCTGGTGGTCGCAGGCTCCTCGTTTACTCGACCTGGCTCTGCTGGCCAACAAGCCGCCCCATCGAAGCAGACAAACCGGGATATTTTTTGTCCGTGCTCAGGCACGGACGGTGAAACGTGGAGGAGGAGGACGGAAGAGCCAAGCTGGCAGGCGAGGACGGCGCCTTGGTCGAGAGCGGGGAGAGAGGCAGGAGACAGGTCGGTGGCGAGGATTTTGTTGTGACGTATAGGTCTTTCTTCAGGGTTGGAGCAGGGGCGCAGCGATAGCATCAAGAAGCTGGTCGAAGCGGGGGCGATCGAAGCCGGCGCCTGAATGCATCCAGTCGTGGTGGGGAGGGGTTTGGGAAGGGTCGCGGAAATGACCAACCACGTCGAGGTGATCTGCCAGGCCTGCCCAGGCAATGGAGCCCCAGACCTGGGAGAGCAGGGGGACGACACCGTCACAGGCACCCTCCGGGGGCTCGTGGCCGAGCGCAGCCGTTAGGGCGCGGCGTGTGGCCACAGGGTCGGGAGGGGTGCAAGGGTAGACGGTGCTAGCGCGGGAGGTAATGCGATGGAGGGCAGCGAAGAGGGGAGCGGAAACGTGATTCCAGGGGGAGAGGGCGGCCTGGGCCCACTGACGCGGCGTACGGCGTGGGGCATACGCAACGACACAGCGGTAGTGCAGGTTCGGGTCATCCTCAATCCCAGCAGCGAAGAGGTCCATAGCCTCTGGGGAGAGCTGGAGGATGGCGCCTTGGTCACTGCGGGTCATGCGAAGGAAGGCACGGAGGTCGGCGCTGGAGGCGTCGTCAAGGAGCTGGACAAGGTCTCCGGTGAGACGGTCGAGGAGACGGAGCTCAAGGCCCAAGGCGTCGAGACGTCCAAAGGCGGCCAGCAGGGAGGAAGTCAGAGCGAGTGGGGGGGCACCGAGGGTGAGGGCGACTACGGAGAGGGCCGAGAGGGCCTCCAAGAGTCGGTGGCCGGAGACGGTGGCGAAGAAGGTAGCCAGGGGGGTACCAAAGTGGGGGGTATTGAGGGTGGTGACGGTGCGCAGCCGTCGGATCCAGGAGGGACGTCGGTAAGTTCCGTCGAGGTTGCTGCTGGGTGAGGCGACCAGACGAGCATCCAGACCCCCGGTGGAGTGGCCGATGAGGTGGATGGATCCCGCACCTGAGGCAAGCTGGTCTACAGCCTCCCGCAGCCGTAGGGCGCGACGCCGGATCGAGGCGGAAGGGTGAACATCGACAACGTGGATGCGCCCGTCGACCCCTGCGTCGGAGAGACGCCGGAGGAGGCCTCGCTCCAGATGACAGAAGTAGGAGTAAGAGCCAAGATGTTTGAATCCGAAGAAGCCGGGGGACAGGAAGATGTGGGTAGTATCCATGGAGATGATTCGGGGAAGCACCTTGGCGTCGATGGCCGGCCATCGTAAGGGAACGAACAATGAGCCGAGAAGACGTACCTACCGTGGATTACGAGGGCCTCGCTCGAGAGCTGGATGAGGTGCGGGCCCGGGCCGAGGCCGAGTTGGGGGCTGAGGATTTCGCACATCTGCGGAAGATGGAGCGGTGGGGGAAGGCCTTCTCGGCAGTGGGGTACGCGACGGCGTGGATCGGTCCGAATTTGCTCTCTGCCTGGTGCATCAGTCAGGGCAGCATGGCCCGGTGGACGATGATCATGCACCATGTGGGGCACCGGGGGTACGACCGCATTCCCGGCGTCCCCGAGCGGTATACCAGCAAGGGCTTTGCTGTCGGCCGTCGTCGTTTCCTCGACTGGCCCGACTGGATCCATCCCGAGGCTTGGTGCTACGAGCACAACGTACTCCACCACTACCACACCAGCGAGATGGATGACCCTGACCTGGTGGAGGAGAACGTCCAGCGGATCCGCGAGTCGGGCCTGCCAAAACCTCTCAAATATGCTGTCGTTGCCTTTTATGCCTGCACTTGGAAGTGGACGTACTACGCGCCCAACACGTTCCAAGTTCTCCAGTTGGTCAAGCGGCGGCGAGCCGGTGACCGGGAGGTTCAGGGGCGTTACGAGGGGACATACTTGGGCGTCTACAATCCCTTCTCGGAGCAGGGGCGGGCCTTCTGGAAACATTGCGTACTGCCCTATGGAGGGTTTCGCTTCGGTCTGTTGCCCGCCCTCTATGCCCCTCTGGGCCCCTGGGCAGTCTTCAGCGTGCTGGTCAACTCCCTGGGAGCCGAAGTGTTGACCAACCTCCACACCTTCCTCGTGATCGCCCCTAACCATGCCGGTGATGACCTCTACCGCTTCGAAACTAAGGCTAGCGGCCGCGGTGAGTTCTATGCCCGGCAAGTGCTCAGCTCGGTGAACTACCGCCTAGGCAACGACATCGTCGATTTCCTCCACGGGTGGCTCAACTACCAGATCGAGCACCACCTGTTCCCTGACTTGCCCATGCTGAAGTACCGGCAGATCCAGCCGAAGGTGAGGGAAATCTGCGAGCGCTATGGGCTGCCGTACGCTCAGGAGGGGGTTTTCAAGCGGGCCCGTCGGCTGATTGACATCATGGTGGGGAACACAAGCATGAAGCGGGTGGAGCGGGTAGCAAAGGCGACTCCCCTTCAATCCACCGCTCAGGTTGCAGAGTAAGCTGTCGTCTCCAGCGGAAGGTCTACTCCTTTCCTCGGGCTGCGACATTTCGCCACATGGGCGAGGGATCTTGGTTGCTCTAGGGAAACACCATGGATCTTTCTCAAGACCCTTCTACCCACCCAAATCCTTCCCCTCCTCATATTCCCTCCTCTCGGCTCCTGGCCAGCGCCCTGATCGGGCTGCTTGGGCTGAGCAGCCTGCCTGCTTGCGGCGAGGAACCTAGCGACAATGCGCTGCCCAACGAGGCTGCGGGGGCCTCCGGGGCGGCAGGGAGCGCAGACATTGGGGGGGATGCCGGAGCCTCGGGTGCAGCAAGTCAGGGGGGGCAAGGACAGGAGAAGTTCAGCAAGACAGTGTCGACGACACCGATCACTTACGAGGAATTTCTAGCCAAATGCGACGAATGGGGTGGCTTCGTGCAGACCCATGCGGTGTGCGGAGGCAACAATGCCTGCAAGGGGTACTCGTACCTGGAGCCCACCCTCACGGAGCACTCTTGCCGGGGGATGAACTCTTGCGGCCCTGGGATGAGCTGTGTGGTACTTCCGCCTGATGGCGGGCAGACCGGGCAACAGATCTACGAGGAAACCGGGGCCTGTGCCTCCATGTGTCACGGTTCGGGCGGTTTCGCGCTCCATGTCCGTCCTGGAACGGTGACGCTGGAGCAGGCCAAGGAACGCTTTCTAACAGGGCCACGGCGCAGGTTGGAATCCATCGTGGCCTTTGGGGTCACGGGGCTCAACGAGGATGGCGTTGCTCAGGCCAACATGCCACCCTACCACACCAAGTTCTCCAGGGCAGAGATCGTCCGGGTGGTGGACTACATTCGTACCTTGCCTGTGACCGCTTCGTTTTATGAGATCCCCGGGGGTTCTGGGGATCTCCCTTGAGCATGGCGGCCATCTCCTCCACCCGCCTGCGGCGGGATGCAATCGGTCTGGGCTTGCGGCCCTCCTTGTATCCCGCCCTTCTCGGCCAGGAGCAGCCGGTCGATTTTCTGGAGATCATCACGGAGAATTTCCTAGGGCCTGCACCTCTTCCTCGTCGGAATCTCGCCCGGATCCGAGCGCGTTATCCGGTAGTGCTCCATGGCGTCAGCTTGAATCTCTTGGGTCCGGAACCCATCGACGAGGTCTATTTGGAGCAGGTGCGGCGCTTGGCGGACGAGGTGGATGCGGCCTACGTTACGGATCATCTCTGCTGGACCGGCGGGCACGGTGTTTCTCACCACGATCTGCTCCCGGTACCCTACGTTCCGGAATTGGTCGAGCTAGCGGCAGAGCGTGCTGCTTGGGTTCAAAAGCGATTGGATCGACCTTTCGGGCTGGAGAATCTCTCCAGCTATGTTCAGTTTCGTCGCTCCAAGCTAAGCGAATGGAAGTTCTATACATCCGTGGTGGAATCCGCTGGATGCTGGTTTCTGTTGGACCTCAACAACATCCAGGTTTCCAGTCTCAACCACGGTTTTGACCCGAGGGAATACCTTCGAGCCATCGATTTTTCCCGGGTGCTTCAGGTTCATCTCGCCGGGCATACGAGGCTCCCGGAAGGAGGTGCCGTGGACACCCATGACCAGGCGGTTTGTGACGAGGTTTGGTCGCTCTACCAGGAGGCGTGGGCTTTGGGAGGGCCGTTTCCTACGCTCCTGGAGTGGGACGATCGCATCCCTCCCTTCGAGGAGGTGCGTCGCGAGCTTGGGAAGGTGAGGGAGTATCAAGGATGAGCTACGGCAAGAGCGGCGCTCCCTCCTGGCTCGTAGCGCTCCAGGAGGAATTGGGCAAGGCACTTCGAACCCCTCTGGATCGCTCGACGGGGACACTGCGCCCGCAGCCAGAGCAGTACCGGGGGGTGCTATGTCAGGAGCTGCTTCCGGGGGTGAGGGGAACGCGAGCCGGGTTGGAGATCTACAACCGACAGTACTGGTTCCGTCTCTTTGGGGTCATGCAGAGCGAGTTTCCTCTTGTGGCACGTCTCGTCGGGTTCTGGCGGTTCAACGAGTTGGCAGAAGCGTTTCTAGGAAAACATCCTCCTTCGGGGCATGACATCGCCTCCGCAGCAGATGGTTTTGCTGACTTCCTTGCCCAGTCCACGGGGGAAACCGGCCTACCCCGAGAGGCTCTGGTGCAGGCCGTCTGGCTGGACGAGAGCTGGCGGCGTCTCTGGCGGGCTCCCGAGGAGGTGCCTTTCCGCCCGGCTGCCTCCGAGCTGGCCTCCCTGGCAGAGCAGCAGCTGCTCCCGGCCCGCGGCTGGGTGATCTTCGAGGAAAGCTGGCCACTGGTGGAGCTGCGCCGGAGGCTCCTTGCGGGCTCGCTTCCAGGGGAGCACCCGGTGCCCTTGCCTCCTGCTCTGGATACTCCTCGGAGTTGGGCCTTGTTTTCCCTCGGAACCAGGACGGGTCAGCTCCTACTTGATCCGCACCAAGCGTATCTGCTGTGGCTACTCCGCTCACACCCGATCGCCAAGGCGTTGGGGATGTTGGAGGTATCCTGTTCCCCGAAGGAGCAAGCTGCCTTGCCGGGACTGGTGCAAGGCTGGATTGCTAGGAGCGTCGATCTGGGATTCTGGACAGGTCTGTCGGGCCGGTCAGTCGTCGTTGACGAAGTAGGCCCCGGGGAAGCGGATGGTAAAGACCGTTTCCCCTGGAGTGCTCCGGTAGCCGATGCTGCCACCATGGTCGTCGATGATCCGATGGACGATGGATAGGCCCAACCCGGTGCCGGTTTCTTTGGAGGTGTAGAAAGCATCGAAGATGGGTGTCCCTTCGGCAATCCCCTTGCCGTTGTCCTCCACATCGATCTCTGCCCAAGAAGCCGAGCGCCGGGCCCGGAGGGTTACCCTTGGCTCGGGTGTCCCCCTGGTGGCTTCGATCGCGTTCCGGAGCAAATTAATTAGCACCTGCCGGAATCGCTCACCGTCCACCTTGATCCAAATGGGGCGGCGTGGAGGGGAGAACTGGATCTTCACGCCGGCAGCCTCTGCATCGGGACGCAGCAGCTCAAGAACGGAGGTGCAAAGTTCACAGAGTGCATGCTCCCCCAGGCGTAGTGGCTTGGGGCGGGCGAAATCCAAGAATTCGTTCACAAGGGAGGAGAGGCGCTGGATCTCGCTCCGGAGGACACTCGCTGCATCTACAGCAGTGGCCGGTGGCTCCGCCAACCGCTTCAGAGAGCGCTCGAGCAGGGTAACATGAAGGGAGGCGGCGTTGAGTGGGTTCCGGATCTCGTGGGCCAGCCCTGCGGCCATGGTACCAATGGCTGCCAAGCGTTCCGTGTTCCTCGCTCGCTGCGCTGCTTCGTGGGCTTCGGTGAGATCGACCCCGATCACGTAGCGGAGAAGTCCGCCTAGCTCGTGGTCATGGTTGGCTGAAACCAGCCACCGGACATGGTGATCTCGGCCGCTGCGGATCCTCAGCGTCGCCTCGAAAGTCGTTGGGGTTTCTGGGGTCACTTCACGGATCTTCCTCCGTGCCTCCTCATCTGGGATGAGCATCTCCAATGGAAGTCGGTCCAGCAGTTCATCCCGAGCATAGCCGGTTACTTGAGCTGCCATCCGATTCCAGAGCAGCAGATTCTCCCGCTCATCCAGCACCAGGATCAGGGCCTGCGCTGACTCGATGGCATCCCGGTAGCGTTCTTGCGCCGCAGCCAGCCGCTGGGAGATCCCTTCGCGCTCCATCCGGTCGAGGCGTTGGATCCGCTCCAGCCAGGATTCTCGATAGGTTTCCAGCATCACCGCTAGCTCCACATCCAGGGCCCGATCCAGTGCCTTGCGAGTACGCTCCTGGATTTCACTCCCTGCAGGGTAGCTCTTCACCAAGATCTGCTCCAGGTGCTGTCGTAGGATGCTCATCGCCGTGAATACGAAGCGCTGGGGAACCCCAATGCGGGCGTGGACTTCCCCGATGCTTCGGCGGCGCTCGAAATAGGCCCGGTCGTGGGGGCCGTCGAGGAGTTCCTGGAGCCACCGTTGGAGCGTTTTTTGAAGGCGCTGGACTTGCGCCTCGTCGCGCAGAACCCGCACCGCATCTGGAAAGGCTCGGATGCACTCGTAGAACTCGTCGGAGATGGCTTCCAAGTAGGGGGTTACCTGGGGTGAAAAGCGGGCAAGTACCTCGGCATCCCGGTGGGACCACCCCACGTAGCGCTGCATCTCCTGGAAGCTCTCGAAATTCATGAAGTCCACACGCTCTGCAATCGCTGTTCCCAGGGCACATCGCAAGGGAGAAGGGGCGGGTCGAGTAGCTGGCGCACTTTCTGCTGAAGGCACAGCACATGAAGCGCTCATGCCTTCACTGTCAGAACCCCCTTCCTCCGGGGGAAGATACTTTCTGTTGCGCCGGATGCCGGGCTGCCCGGGCCTTGATCGAGGAGGCGCACCTGGAAAAATACTATGAGCTTCGGGGAGGACCTGGCGTGGTGGTCCCCGAGGCGCCGGTTCGCGGGGAAATCTGGCTGGAGGCTTGCCAGGAGCAGCTCCAAAAGTCCAAGGACGAAGTGATCCGGTTGGAGCTGGACGTGCAAGGGTTGCACTGCGCCGCATGCGTTTGGGTGGTAGAGCAGCTCTTCGAGCGGAGGGAAGGGGCCTGCGGTGTAGTGGTGAACCCTGGCGCAGGGAAGATCGCCATGACCGTGAGGCCCCGCTCCTTCGATCTAGGGCGTTTCGCTAGGGATCTGGCTCGGCTAGGGTATCGCTTGGGTCCGTCGTCCAAGGCCGAGCGGAGTGAGGCCTCCCGGGGGTTGCTGTTGCGCATCGGGATCTGCGCGGCGCTTACGGTCAATGTGATGATCTTCACCTTTTCGGTCTACAGTGGGCTGGTGGAGGGGCCGCTGCATGGGCTGATGACCGGGGCCGCCTGGGCCTTGACTACGCTGGCGGTGTTGGTGGGCGGGGGGCCTTTTGTCCGGAGCGCCCTGGCGTCCGTCCAGCAGCGCGCCCTGCATTTGGATCTGCCCATCGCCTTGGGGATCACCCTAGCCTATGCGGGGTCTAGCTATGCGCATTTCTCCGGGAAGGACGGGGCAAGCTACCTGGATACGGTGGCCACGTTCACCACCCTGATGCTGGTGGGGAGATTCCTCCAGGAACGGGTGTTGGAGCGCAATCGCCGCCAGCTCCTCGCCGATGATGGAGTAGAGAACCTCTATACTCATCGAGTCCGGGATGGGGTGGTCCAGGTGGTTCGGGTAGGAGAGCTGCAAGAGGGGGATCGATTGTTGCTGCGCCCCGGCGATCTTGTGCCTGTGGATGCCGAGGCGCCAGAGGGCGGGGTACAGGTTTCGAGAGAATGGATCACCGGGGAGTCGACTCCAGTAGCAGTCCCTGGGGGGGCTGTTCTTGAGGCCGGCTGCTTCCTGGCGGGGGATTGTGCCGTGGAGGTAAAGGCACGAGCAGCGTATGCAGCGTCCAGGCTCGCAGGGCTGCTGAGGACACCTGGGAACGTTCGGGAACCAGGAGCCCGGCGTACCCCGTTTTGGTCAAGGTTGACTCGGTGGTACGTGGCGCTGACGTTGCTAGCAGCGGTGGGGTCCGGTGTAGGGGGGTGGCTGGTGGGACGAGCACCGGGCAGGGTGCTTGAGATCGTGGTGGCTGTGCTGGTGGTTGCCTGCCCGTGTGCCTTCGGGATTGCGGTTCCGGTAGCCTATGAGCTGGCCCAGGGGGCGCTACGCCGAGTCGGGGTATTTGTTCGTTCTCCAAGTTTGCTGGATCGAGTCGGGATGGTCCGTCGGGTGGTCTTTGACAAGACCGGGACGCTGACTCTGGGGGAGCTGGAGCTGGAACATCCAGAAGAGCTATGCTCCCTTCCCCCGTGGGCAAAGAAGGCTCTGGGAAACCTGGCGCTCCGGTCGAGACATCCCAAGAGTCGAGCGGTAGTCAAAGCCTTGGAACCGCAAGGATTGCTGCTGGAAGATGCGAGCGTCCGGGAGGAGACCGGGCGAGGGATGGAGGGCATCTTCGAGGGGAAGGTTTGCCGGTTGGGTGCGCCGGGCTGGGCTGGCGAAGCGAAGGGAGCCGACCTGGTATTTTCGGTGGATGGCCAGGTGAAGCTAGCGATGATGACCCGCGAGAGGCTGCGCCACGACGCTCCGGGGCGGATCCGAGAGCTGGAGCGTGCCGGCTACGAGGTGCATTTGCTCAGCGGAGACGGTGTGGAGCGGGTGGCTGCGCTGGCACGGAGGTTGGGGCTGGCACCCGAGCGGGCGCGGGCGGGAGCAAGCCCGGAGGAGAAGCGTGCTTACGTGGCTACCGGCGATGCCTTGATGGTGGGGGATGGGGTGAACGACGCGGCAGCGATGGGGGCTGCGCTATGCAGCGCAACTCCTGCGGGCGAACTGCCGTTCTTGCCGGCACGTACGGATGCCTACGTACAGGGAGAGTTGGTGACGGGGGTGCGTCGTCTGCTGATCGTCGGGGATCGGCTCCAGCGTACGGTACGGGGGGCAGTGACCTTCGGCTTGGCCTACAACGTGCTTGCGGTGAGTGCAGCGTGTATGGGCTGGATGTCGCCGCTGGTAGCGGCGGTCATCATGCCGCTCAGCTCGGTCGCCGTCGTTGGGTACGTGATCGGTCGCCTTCGTGGGGTTGAGCGTATCGACGAGGAATCAGCGGGCGAGGCGGTGGCCCTGATGCCATCCCCTGGAGCTGCCTGATGGAAGTCGTCTTTTTGCTGGTCTTTGTGAGTGGTGTGCTCGTCGCTTGTTCCATCGGTGGGTTCATCTACTCGATCCGGAACGACGAACACGAGCACGTAGATCGTCTGGCGCTAGCGCCGCTGCGCGACGACAACGAAGCGCCGAGGAGGGCGTGATGAGCGATGGAACGTTGAAGGAGACGACGATCACCTACGACGACGGGATCGTCCGGAAATTCGTATTTGCCTCCGTGGGTTGGGGCATCGTAGGGATGCTGGTCGGCGTCATCGTTGCGGCGCAGCTTTTGTGGCACCAGCTAAACTTCCTGCCGGAGCTGACCTTCGGACGGCTGAGACCATTGCACACCAACGCGGTGATCTTCGCGTTTGTGGGCAACATGATGTTCGCTGGCGTCTACTACTCAACACAGCGGCTGCTCAAGACGAGGATGGCGAGCGATGGGTTGAGCCAGGCGCACTTCTGGGGGTGGCAGGGGATTATTGTCTCGGCGGCGCTGACGCTTCCTCTAGGGTTCACCCAAGGGAAAGAGTACGCGGAGCTAGAGTGGCCCATCGACCTTGCAATCGCTGGGGTCTGGGTGGTCTTTGCGATCAACTTCTTCTGGACGCTGGCCAAGCGGAGAGAAAAGCACCTCTACGTTGCCATCTGGTTCTACATCGCCACGATCTTGACGGTAGCGGTTCTCCATATCTTCAACTCGCTGTCGATCCCACTGGCGGCTGGGAAGAGCTACTCGATCTATGCGGGGGTGCAGGACGCGCTGGTGCAGTGGTGGTACGGCCACAATGCAGTGGCGTTCTTCCTGACGACGCCGATCCTCGGAATCATGTACTACTTCGTCCCGAAGGCGGCGGAGCGGCCGGTGTATTCTTACCGGCTGTCGATCATCCACTTCTGGGCGCTGGTATTCATGTACATCTGGGCCGGCCCCCACCACCTGCTCTACACGGCACTTCCGGTGTGGGCGCAGACCCTCGGCATGATCTTCAGCCTGATGCTGTGGGCACCGAGCTGGGGCGGGATGATCAACGGACTGCTCACCATCCGCGGCGCTTGGAACAAGCTGCGGGAGGACCCAGTACTCAAGTTCTTCGCAGCTGGGATTACCTTCTACGGTATGGCAACCTTCGAGGGGCCGTTGCTCTCCATCAAGAGCGTGAGCGCTCTGGCGCACTACACCGACTGGATCATCGGCCATGTGCACACCGGCGCCCTAGGGTGGAACGGCCTGATGGCTGCGGGGATGTTCTATTGGATCGTCCCGAAACTCTATCGCACCCGGCTCCACTCAGTTGTCTTGGCGAACGCTCACTTCTGGCTGGCCACAGTGGGCATCCTTCTCTATATGGTGTCGATGTGGGCGGCGGGGATCACCCAGGGGTTGATGCTCCGGGCTACCGATGCGGACGGTGCCCTCGCTTACCCTGACTTCATCGAGACACTGGTGGCCATCCGGGGCACTTACTACGCTCGTCTTGTAGGTGGTGCCCTGTACCTTATCGGGATACTCTTGATGGCATTCAACCTGGTGAAGACGGCCCTCGCAGGGGAGGCTGTCGATGGTACCGCCACCGTGGTAGAGGAGGTGCGCACGGAAACGGAGCCGAGCACCAGTCAGATGCTTCTCGCTCGCCCGATGATTGTGATCACCTTGGGAATCGCCGCACTGGTCGCCCTGGTGATGGCTAAGGATATCTCCCAGTCAGTGGTGGCTCTCAGCCTGCTCGTCGCTATCTCAGTTGCCGCCTGGATCACCTACGGCCAAAGTGAAACCGGTAAGGGGCCTTGGCATCGGGTACTGGAGGGGCGAGGTGCCCTGTTCTCCGTGCTAACGCTGCTGGCCGTGGTGGTCGGCAGCGTAGCGGAACTGATCCCGGTCGTGGTTGTCCACGGCACCCAGGCGGACCCAAAGAAGTTCCCTCCATACAAGCCCTTGGAACTGGAGGGTCGCGACGTCTACGTCCGGGAGGGTTGTTACACCTGCCACAGCCAGATGATCCGTCCCTTCCGCCACGAGCAGCTTCGCTACGGTGCCCCGAGTGAGCTGGAGGAGTCTGCCTGGGATCACCCCTTCCAGTGGGGGAGCCGCCGCACGGGTCCGGATCTAGCTCGCATCGGCACCAAGTACCCGAACCTTTGGCACTACCAGCACATGGTGGACCCTCGCTCGGTGGCTCCTGCCTCCATCATGCCGAGCTACGCCTTCCTCAACGATCGCAAGGTGGATTTCACCCAGACCCCGGCCAAGATCAGCGCCATGAGGAGTATGGGGGTACCCTATTCAGAGGCTGACATCCAAGGTGCCCAGGTATCTGCCCGCTCGCAAGCGGAAGCCATCGTCGCTGACCTTGCTAAGCAGAACATCAAGGTGAATCCAGAGAGCGACATGGTGGCTCTCATCGCGTATCTACAGCGCCTAGGGAAACCTGAGGCCCAGCCCGCTGCAAGCCCCGTAGCCCATACGAACGGGAGGTGATGCTGTGTTCCATAAGTTCCTAACCAGCCTGGGCGTCCTGCACCTCACCCTCCTAGCTCTCACCCTATTCCTCGCTGCTTTTGTTCTCCTCGCCGTTCGCGCTCTCGGGGCGTGGCGTGACGACGAGGACAAAATCGCTGCTCTCCCCCTGCTGGAGGATGACCATGTCCGCTGAACACCAAGGAGACCAAGCCGATCGCCACGTGTATGACGACATCGTCGAGCATGATAATCCACTGCCTCGCTGGTGGCTGGTTACCCTCTACGGGACGATCTTCTTCTCCCTGGGATATTACTTGCACTTCCATGTCTTCAAGACCGGACCGACACCCACCGATGAACTAGCCGCGGAGAATACCGCTGCCGCCAAGGCTCTTATCGCCCAGGGCAAAGGGGCCAACCTCGGTCCTGAGGCGCTTCTTGCCATGGCGCAGGATGAGAAGACGATTCAGGAAGGATCAGCAACCTTCCAGCAGATGTGTGCCTCCTGCCACGGGGACAAAGCAGAAGGAAAGATTGGCCCCAACCTTACGGATCAGTACTGGATCTATGGTGGCAAGCCAGACTCGATCTATAAGGTGATTTCCCAGGGTGTCTCAGAGAAAGGAATGCCTGCTTGGGAAACCTCGTTGGGCCCCCGCAAAACCCAGGTAGTTGCAGCCTATGTGCTGAGCCTTAAGGGTAAAAATCTACCAGGGAAGGAGCCCCAGGGCCAGCAGGAAGATTGAAAGCAAGTCGGGGGGTAGGGAACATTCCAGGAGAACCTTGTGGCCCCTCGTCATCAGCTGCCTACCCTCGACTCCGTTCCCTCTCTCAATGCAGATGGATCTAGGCGCTTCGTTCATCCCGCGGAAGTTTCGGGTCGTTACAACCGACTGCGCCGTATCACCTTTGCATTCCTCTTTATCATCCTCTTTGCGGTGCCTTGGATCAAGGTGGACGGGCGGCCTGCGGTGCTTCTCGATATTCCGCGGCGTCAGTTCTTCCTCTTTGGCGAAATCTTCAATGCCCAGGATGGCTGGATGCTCCTCTTCTTCGCAGGGGGTCTTGGCCTCTTCCTGCTGCTTCTGACCACCCTCTCGGGGCGCCTCTGGTGTGGCTTCGCTTGCCCTCAGACGGTGATGATAGAGGGGGTATTCCGGGTCATTGAGCGGTGGATCGAAGGCCCCCGGGAGGCTCGACTGAAGCTGGAGCGGGCCCCTTGGAATGTCCCCAAGGTCGTTCGTAAGGGCATCAAGCATGCCCTCTTCCTGGCCATGGCGAGTCTCTTGGCCCACACCATTCTGGGCTACTTTATCCCTCTACGTAGCCTTTGGAGTGTGTTGGCCGATGGGCCTCGGGCCCACTTGGAAGCATTTCTGTGGACCCTCGCTCTTACGGCTCTCTTCTACTTCGACTTTGGCTGGTTTCGTGAGCAGTTCTGCATCATCATGTGTCCTTACGGGCGCCTTCAGTCCGTCCTCACAGATGCGGAGAGCCTGGTCGTTGGCTACGATGTCAAGCGTGGTGAACCCCGTGGAAAGCTCAATGCGCTAGGGAATGGTGACTGCGTGGACTGCAAGCGATGTATCGCGGTTTGCCCTACTGCCATCGACATCCGGCAGGGGCTCCAGCTCGACTGCATTGGCTGCACCGCCTGCATCGATGCCTGCGATGCCATCATGGATAAAGTGCATAAGCCACGAGGACTCATCCGCCTTGATTCGCTCAAAGGCTTCGCCGGAGAGCGCACCCGGCTGCTTCGTCTGCGCACGGTCGCTTACGCGGCAGGAGGCCTCCTTGGCCTTGTCCTCTTCACCCTCGCTCTTGGCTCTCGCACCGCCTTTGCCGTCAATCTGCTGCGACCCACTGGGGCTCCCTTTACCGTCGAAGGGGCGGAGATCCGCAATGTGTACCGGCTCAAGCTGGTCAGCAAGCGCTCGGAACCCTCCACCCTCACCATTACACCGTCCTCGTCTGCTCCGATCTCCTTCGTAGTTTCCCAGCCTCAGGTCACCTTGCCACCCCTGGGTTCCCTGGAGGTACCTGTGATTGCTGCTCTACCTGCAGACCATTTCCAGGGGCCCGTCCAGATCATCCTCGAGGTTGCCTCCCCAGAGCGTAAGCAGCAGCTTGTGGCCACCTTCCTCGGCCCGGGACGCTAAGTACCCATCTTGTGGCTGCCCTCTTGCTTCCCTTGAGGGCGCTGTGCAACGTCCTCCCTCGTGGAGCCCTCGTCCTCTTCCCGCTATCCGCTCTCTCCTCCTCGGGTAGTGCGCTCCTTGGGTGGCGCCAACTGTTCCTCTGTGGGTAGCGTGGTCGATCTGCTCTTTGTTACCGGCACGTTGGGGGGCGCTCTCCTCGTCGCTGTCACGGCTGCACTGGACGAGCTTGCTTCAGAGAACTGTAACGAGGTTGCAGCTCGTGGAGACACCCCTGCTTCCCGGCAGGAGAAGGAGCCGGAGGAAAAGTGATGAAGGCCCGCTTGGAGCCCTTTGGTGCTTGGGTCAAGCTTCAAGAGCCTCCGGTCCTCGTCGCCGTCGAGCAGGATCGTGCACGACAGCTTGGGCTGGATGGCGGCGCTCTCTGGTCCGATCCAGATGGCCCACCCACGGCACCTCTGGAAGTTCATCTGGCTGTGAATTCTCGGTGTGGCGTCGGCTGTGAGGGATGCTATTTGGATGCCACGCCCCAAGGGGTCGAGCCTCCCTTCCAGGAGCTGGTGGCGAGGCTTGAGGAGCTGGCTGCTGCGGGCGTGTTTACCGTGGCCTTCGGTGGAGGAGAACCGCTGCTCCGACGAGATCTGGGAGAGCTTGCCCGGGAAGCACGTCGCCTCGGTTTGACTCCGGTGATGACCACCAGTGCTACCGGATTGACGGCAGCTCGTGCACGGGAGCTGACGGCATTCGCTCAAGTGAACGTGAGCCATGATGGCGTCGAGGGAGGGCACGAATGGGTGCGGGGTGGAGCCAGCGTTCAAAGCGCGGAGCGAGCAATCGGCTGGCTCGTCGAGGCAGGGATCAAGGTCGGGGTTAACTTGGTGCTTACTCGCCATACCTTCCAGCGGGTTGAGGCCACGGCGAACCGAGTGGCTTTCCTCGGAGCACGGGAAATCCAGCTCTTGCGATACAAGCCCGCAGGACGCGCAGCGAGTGCCTCTTACCTCGACCGCAAGCTGACACCAGACCAAATTGCTCAAGTGCCGACCCTTCTGGAGAGACTGGTGACTTCCTCAGGTCTCTCGGTGCGGATTGACTGTGCCATGGTTCCATGGCTCTCCATGTCCTCTATCGATCCGGTTGCGATGGAGCTCCTGGGCGTCTTCGGGTGCGAGGCAGGGCGCCATCTGGCAGCATCTACCGTGGAAGGGCAGGTCGCACCGTGCAGCTTCCTTAAGGCTACCGAGCTGCCGACCCGATCTCTTCAAGGCGGTTATCGGAGCGATCCGGGGCTAGTTCGGCTCCGTTGTCGGCATGAGTCCCTGCCTGAGCCCTGTGCCTCCTGTCCGCTCCGTAGGGTCTGTCGAGGGGGATGTGAGGCGGTCGCCTCATGGTATGGAGACTCTATGCTACCGGACCCAGAGTGCCCGCGGGTGGTAGCCTGGAGGGAGGTCGCTTCATGAGACGAGTGGAGGTATCGGTAGCGGCGATCCTGGCCTGCTCGTCGGTGACGTTCCTGTATGCTGTGGTGAGGGTGGTACAGGCTCTCCTCTTTCCAGAGCCGAACCCTGCGACGGTGATGTGGTCGACGCGCATTGCGATGTTTTGGCGCATTGGTATCGTGACCTAT
>JANWXX010000460.1 GCA_025057345.1 Polyangiaceae bacterium
AGGCCGCTATACCCCCTCCACCCCGCGGGTCTTCTGAGCGCCGAATTCCCTCAGGATGCCTTCGCCCCTCATAGGCCACCAGCAGCCTGACCACCGGGCTCTGGATCAGGATCGTCACCTCCACCTCATCCCTCACCCCTACGTCCCTTCATGGGAACGTTGCTCAGATGTCTGCGAACAGATCCTGCATCCGGGCGTCAAGGGCACAGGCGATCTTGTAGAGGCTGGGGATCGATGCAGACGACTCGGCCCGCTCGATCTGCGAGAGCAGTGACACCGAAAGACCCGTCCGCTTGCTCATCTGCTTGAGCGTCAGCTTCTGGTCCTTGCGCAGGTTCCGAATCCGGTCACCAATCAGCCGGTGGAGCTGCTCTTCTGGTGTCCGGGCTAGACCCTTTTTGAGCATCACCCGCTCGACCACTGCCCTCAGCTCTTCCACCTGGAAGGGCTTGGTGACATAATCCACCGCGTCCAGCTTCATGGTAGCTACAGCACTCTCCAGGTTGGGGTACCCGGTGAACACCACCACCGCCACGTCGCTGTCCAGCTTGCGAATTCGCCGGAGCACTTCGATGCCATCTATCTTAGGCATCATGAGGTCCAGGATAATCAAGTGATAGCTGCCATTCCTCACCTCCTCCTCCACCTGGAGTGGATCGGTAAGGCTTGTCACAGCCATCCCATCCTTCTCCAAAATCGTTGTCACGTATTCGCAAATTGCCTTGTCGTCGTCGACCACCAGAATCCGGATCTGGGGCACTTGGATCGCCATCGTTCGCCTCCCAGTAAGGCTAGTTACAGCGACACTAAAACCGCCCCTCCCCTCCGTCAATCCTATGCTTGTTCGACCCTGTGCAGAGCTTGCGGTCCATCAACCCCGCAGCCGGCTTGCCTCCACTAGCATGGTCCCCATCAGGAAAAGCACCGCAATGAGCGCCAAAGCCCAGTCTGGCCCTGGCCGCTCGTAGGGCCCCGTCGAAGGACTTGGAAGCCGCTCCGGGCGCAGCACCTTCGCCGTCCGAACCAGCCAGTACCCATACCCACGTGTTTGCAATGCGCGTGTCATACGTCCGGTTTTTTTAACACATTTGACGCAATGCGCAACAAAGGGGGTGTTGACGGAATAAGAGACACCTCCACACTACCCAGCACACGCTCGATGAGCTTGGGGAAGTCCTCCTCCCTTGCGGACGGAAGGAGTGCGCTGCCTGGAACGTTCAACCGCCACCGCCCTCGATCAGCGCACCCGCCGCAGGAAGCGATTGTATCTTCGTGTCGCCACGGCGGCGGCCTGGATAGTGTTCAGGGAGAAGCCCGCCAAAGGGTTGAATTATCGTCTACAAGCCCCCGTGTGAGCAGCAGAGCCGATCAGCCCATGGGCAATATGGTAACGTGTGTGCAGTATGGACGACGCCCTCCGACGACAGGTTTGCCGGCTAATCGCTGGTCTTGTGGTTTCCGACGACGACCTCGACGAGAAGGAGGAGGCCTTCCTGGAGCGACTGCTAGCCCGCTTCGGCATTCCGTCGAGTGAGCGTGACACGATCTTTCCGATCGTAGATCGGGCGGATGCGACCGAGGCGATGAAGGCGCTTCCTCCTGAAGCCCAGCAGGAGGCGATGACACTGCTCATCGAAGCTGCTGCTGCTGACGGAAAGATTGCTCCAGAGGAGCAAGTCTATCTTGCTACCGTTGCTGCTGTGGTGAACCTGGACGAGGCGATGCTGAATTCCAAGATCCAAGCTGCTCTCGGTTCTTCTGTCGCATTACCCTGGAGGCCATGCGCCTCGCCTCCTTCCCCCTCGTGGTTCTGCTGCTCACGCCGGGCCTTGTCTACGCTGCCCCGATCAACGTGACTAGCTCCGAGGAGCTGCTTGTTGCCATCCAAAAAGCCAAGGCTGGTGATGAGATCCTGCTGGCGGATGGGAACTACCCCATCAACCAATCCAAGATTTCTTGCAGTGCCAACGGTACCGAAGCGGCTCCTATCGTAGTTCGCGCTGTGAACCCTCTCGGTGCCCAGCTCCTGCTCAACACCTTGGAAGGCTTTTTCGTAACAGGCAAGTACTGGCGCTTCGAAGGGCTGGTGCTCCAGGGCACTTGTCCCGACGACAGCGACTGCGAGCATGCGTTCCACGTAGTCGGGGACGCAGACAATTTCGCTATGATCGGCTGCACTGTGCGAAACTTCAACGCACAGCTTAAGGTCAATGCGACCAAGGAGCCGGACGGTGTTTGGAACACCCCGGATCGGGGGCTCATCGAGGGCTGCGATCTTGGAGACGACAAGCCACGAAAGACCTCCAATCCAGTCACCAAGCTCAATATCGATACAGGCGATGACTGGGTTGTGCGGGGGAACTTCATCCACGATTTTTACAAGGACGGAGGCAACGGCATCAGCTACGGTGCCTTCATGAAGAGCGGAGGCAAGCGGGGGATCTTCGAGCGCAACCTCGTCGTCTGCAGCTACAACGTTCCGAGTGGAGGTACCCGTATTGGCCTCTCCTTCGGCGGTGGTGGAACGGGGGCTCAGTTCTGCGCGCCAGCCTTCGACCCCAATGTCCCGTGCAACGTCGAGCATGAGGATGGTATCCTGCGCAACAATATCATCGCGAGCTGCTCCGACGTGGGGATCTACCTCAACCGGGCCAAGAATACTCGTGTGCTCCACAACACGTTGGTGGCCACATCGGGTATTGACTTTCGCTTTGATACCACCAGCGGAGAGGCGGATGGGAACCTCCTTGCCGGAAAGATCCGCAACCGCGACGGCGCCACACACCAGGCGAAGACCAATCTTGCGGAGGTTTCTGAGGCGAGCTTCCTCGCTTGGTACAGCGATCCTGCTTCTGGAGATCTCTCCCTCAAAGGAGATATCTCCTCGCTCGTTGCTAAGGTTCCCCCACGCCCGGACGTACTCAATGACTACTGCTTGCGCTCTCGCCCATCCTCCCCCACCACCCTCGGGGCCCTAGAGCACACTCTGGGCGACTGCCAAACCTTCCCACTACCCGACGGTACCGCCGGATCAGGCGGCAGTCAGGCTGGGGAAGCGGGAGGCACCACCGGACAAGGTGGCACAGGCGCTACTGGGGGAGCCGACGGCACTGGAGGAAGCAGTGGGGGAGGGCAAGCTGGCTCGGCAGGAATCGGTGGCAGTGGGGTAGCTAGTACAGGCGGGACAGCCAACACCGGGGAAGGTGGGACGAGCGGGACAGGCGGCGTAGCAGGAACCGGAGCCGCCGGAACTAACCCCACTGCAGGGACGGGTGGAGCTTCGGCCGGCTTCGGCGGTGCAGCGGCGGGGACAGGCGGTGCTCCTGCGGCACCTGCTGCAGAGGAGGAAGGAGGCTGCGGGTGTCGCGTTGGGGGCCGAGCGAGGGAGACTCCCGGCGCAGGATGGTTCCTCCTGACGCTCGGCTGGCCGTGGAGAAGGAAGCCCCGGGAGGGTTGCCACCGGGGCAACGGGGCATTGTCCAGAGCGCCATAGCGACTCGGAGGATTTGGGCGCACCCTAAAGGCTTATGGCAGGTATCCACCTGAAGATCACCCGCCGGGAGATCCTAACCGCAGCCCTTGGTGGTGCCCTGGTAGCGACCCACCGGGCCGAGAAGCCTGCCCCCTACCCCCACAAGCTATCCATGTCCACCGCTCGCATGCCCACCCTCTACCTCCCCCACGGGGGAGGCCCTTGGCCCTTCCTGTCCACAAGCTTTGGGGACCCAGGTGAGCTCCGGGCCCTTGCCTCCTACCTGCGCTCGCTGCGGGACGTACCTCCCCAACGTCCCGCAGCGATCCTGGTCATCTCGGCGCACTGGGAGGAGGCTCGCCCCACAGTGATGACCGGAGCGCGGCCGCCGCTCCTCTTCGACTACCATGGCTTTCCTCCAGAAACCTACCG
>JANWXX010000461.1 GCA_025057345.1 Polyangiaceae bacterium
GGAACTTTCTCCGGGCGCTGCTTGTGGCACCCCCCAGAAGTTGCCATCGTTAGCACCGCCAGTAGAAACCAGAAGACATTGGGCATCATGCGGGGTTAAGCCAGGGACGCAAGGGCGACAGAGAGCGGCGACGCCAGGCGAGGATCGCCATGCGGAGCCCTGCAGAAAGTTGAGCCAAGCGACGCAGCGGACGCCCAGCAAAGTAATCGACTCCAAGAGAAAAAGCCTCTGGAGCTTCCAGGAATGCCTCCTCGTAGAAGGCTCGGGCAGGGCCGAAGTACCGAGCGCAGATCTCGTGGCGGATGCGCATGTCAAGGCCGAGGGGAGAGGAAGCCAGCGCGTCAGGCCAGTCTACAAACGAAAAATCTCGCCGTGCCATCCTTTCGGCCAAGAACTTCGCCGCTACCTCACCATAGAGCAGGGCCTGAGCGATGCCTTCGCCCGTGATCGGATCTACCCCCGCCGCTTCGCCGATCAGGAGTATCCGCGGGGCCCAGCAAGGCTCCTGCGGGGCGAACCCCCGCTCCGCATAGCGCTTCTTCTTGCTGTCCCGGAGATCCAACCCCACCCGCTCCAAGTACCTCGCCAACAGCTCCTCAAGATCCTGCGGCTTCCGCCCTGGGATCACCAGACGGTACACCCCGCGGCAGACCAGTTCTTCACCCTCCACAACTGTGGGAAAATCCCAAAAATATCCGTCAAACCTCGGATCGCTCAAATCGAAGTGGAGCATTGAACGGGGAGGGTCTTGCGCTGTTCTCGGGGTGTCTACCTCCAGCACCTGCGCATGCCACAGGCCGCGCCCCAGCCCCATCCCCTTACGGACCACGCTCCCTACGCCGTCTGCCCCCACCACTGCAGAGGCACGAATCTCTCCACGATCCGTCTCTACTCGCACGCCCTCTGCATCTCGCTGGAGCCCTAGCACCCGCGTCCCTTCCTCAATCTTTATCCCTCGCTCTTGAGCGACCCTAGCGAGGGCATGGTCGTACTCGATGCGACGGACTACACGGCCAATGGCCCCGGGGCTTGCCGCCAGCTCCCCTTGGGGCAGGCGTACCGAGATCCCGTGGGCAGGGGCTGAAGGCACACGGATCTGCACACCGATACGGGCCAGGGAAGCCTCTCCTCGCCCTCCAACAGCGCCGGCGCAGTACTTCTCCCGGGGGTAACGAGCCTTCTCCAGGACCACGACCCGTGTCCGGATTCGAGGGGTCCAGTGCAGCAGGTGCAACGCCAGGGAGAGCCCCGCAGGGCCTCCGCCGACAATTACCAGGTCGTGGTCATTCCGCGCCATGAGCGGATTCTTACTGGGGAAACTGCTCGGTGGCGAGTCTCCCTACCCAGGCCCCCTCACGCGTGAACAACTCGATGGCAACGCCAAGCTGGGTCTGGGGCGTGTCGCTGGTAAACAAGGACCAGCCGAGCACGCCGTAGAAAAGCAAGTGAGGGGTGGCGTAGCCGAGGCCGATGTCGAAGGGCATACCGATGCCCCAGCCATCGCGAGAGCGCCAGGTATCAAGGGCGAGAGCTCGGAAAGCAATCCGACCGTAGAAGCCATCGTCCAGTACTTCTGCCGGGTCTTGCCGGCGGTGAGGTGAAAACCCGCACTACAATCGTCGGAGGCTCTCCGGTTCTTGGGATCACGGTAGGGTTCCGGGGAGGGGCGGAGCATAGCCCTGGGTGCTCCGGGTCAGCGGCTATTTCCAGCACAGGCCCCTGGTGAGGAAGGTGACGAGGGGCCGTGGCCCATGAGAGCGAGGGCGCAAGGAGGAACAACAGGAAGGAACCACAACGGAGGAACGAGGTCATCCCTGAGAAGGTGGTTCGTCCGAGGGAAGATCGTCACCGGGTGGGTTCTCAGGCTCGAGCGGAGGCTCGTCAAAGGATGGTGACTCGGAGGAGGTGGCCGGAGGAGGAGGCGGAGGAGGCGGGGAGTTATCGACGCGTTGGGGCTCAGGGGCAGCGAGGCGGATCTCTCGGAGGCCACACGAGTTGGGGCGGAAACGGACCGCTTCTGCATGGGAAAAGAGAAGCTGACCCTTACCGTCGCGGATGGAGATAGCAGCGGTGTGGGGGGCGTTGTCGCCGTACTCCTGATCGTCGATACGGAGGATGGCGATCGATAGATCTCCCTTCTCGCTGAAATCGCACCAGGTGAGCTGGTCGGGAGGCCCGCCAGGAGCCCCCTCGCAGCAATACTGACCCCGCCGCCCGAAGAGGGTCAGTTGGTCGCAGCTCCGGTCAAAGCAAACCCGGATTGTTGTGGGTTCATGCTTGTCAAGGAGATCTTGCAAAGAGCTGAGTTGAAAGGCAACACCCGTGTCGCAGCGACCGCCCCAATCTGAGCGGTCCATCTCGTCGTCATGGTAACACCCTGCCAAGGACAGAGGGAAAAGCCCGAGGAAGAACAGCCAGCGGTGCATGCACCAAAGGGAGCACGAATTCCCCGAATGCGCTAGCTGCAGCAGGAGCATCGCGGATTCTCTTGGGGGAGAGCCCTCAGGGTCGGTAGATTGCCCTGGTGCGGCTATCCATCGCGCCCCTCTTCTTCTCCGCAGCCACAGTGCTTGCGGGGCTTACCCGGATAAGCACGGCGGCAGCCGTCGAACCCTGGTCCGACCCGGACCCCGCGGGCCCGCCGGTACGAACAGCCTTCGGAGATTTTGGTATCCGGCCTGCCGCCGAGTACCGCGCCAACTGGCTCCATATCAGCCCCATCTCGCTGAACACGACCTCCCAGCGGAACGCCGGTTGGATCGAGCACCGCCTCCGCCTAGATGGGACGGTGGACTACCAGGACAAGGTCAAGCTCATCACCTCGACGGATATCCTGGATGGAACGATGTGGGGGGACAACGGTGACTTGGGGAAGGTTCCAGCCCCAGATCGAGGCAGCAATGTTAACGCTCGCAACCCCAACATCACGGTCCCTTGCATCCGGTACCGTGGCGAAGGCGATCCCTTGCAGTCCAGCTCCTACGGCTACGTGCTGTGCCCACAGGAGTCCTTCCGAATCCGACGAGCTTATGGAGAGGTAACCCTGCCGTTCGGACTCTTGCGGGTGGGGAGGCAACCCATCGGGGTGGGGACTGGAGTGCAACAGGCAACCGGAGACGGCAGGCCCAATCGTTTCGGATTCTCCCGGCAGGGCAACTCGGTGGATCGGATCTTGTTCGCTACAAAGCCTCTAGAAGCCTTCAAGCCGAAGGAGAAGCGGAACCTTTCCCAGACGGAGGGGTTCTTCCTGGTGATGGGCTACGACAACTTCGTATCCGATAGTCCGCAGCTCTTCGGAGACGACGTTCGACAATTCTTCGGAGCGATGCTGTTCAACACTCCGACCTTGGGCCCCTTCAGCGACATCAGCACTACGGGCTACGCAGTCCACCGCTGGGACGAGCAATACAGCTCCAACATCTACACCTTCGGATTGCGAGGAATGGCCAGGCTCGGAGGCTTTCACTTCGGCGGGGAGGTAGCCACCAACCAGGGGACAACCCGAGAGATCGGCCAGGCATACCGGGTCATCGCCAACGACCCCGTGATTGACCAGAAGATCGACCAGTGGGGAGCACGAGCGGTGATCCGCTACGATCACGCCCCCTGGGCCTACGGCTCACTGCGGGACTTGGGCAGCAACGCCAGCAAGGCACGGGCCCCAGACCCGCTGTGGACCGCCTACCTAGAGTTCGACTACGCCTCCGGCGATCCGGACCCGCAGAACCGCACGCCCCTCTCCCAGTTTGTGTTTGCTGAAGACACCAACGTAGGACTGCTGCTCTTCAAGCACGTGCTCCATTTCCAGTCGGCGCGTGCTGCAGCAGCGGCCACCGAAGCGCTGCGACGGCTGGGAGCCACCTCGTTCCCTGCGGAGAGCATCGACACTC
>JANWXX010000462.1 GCA_025057345.1 Polyangiaceae bacterium
CGGTTGTTCGGCCATATGGAACATCCAGATATCAAAGGTGTTGTCCCCAAAGGCGGCCAGCAGGGTGGCGTCTGGAAGGAAGCGTCGGAGGGCCTCCGCCTTGCCCTCCGCGTAGGTGGCGGGCTCCTCGATTCCGGGGGCGATGAGGCCGTCGGCGAGGCAAGGGCGCATGGCTAGCACGTTACGCCGGGGCACGGAGAAGCGGATGGCTCCCTGCTCGACCAGGAGCTGAGGGGAGGCGGAAACAATCCAGAACTCGACCTGCTCTCGGCGGGCCCATTCCAGCACCGGGAGCATCTCCGGGTGGTGCCGGTCAGCACCTCCACGCTCCTGGATCAGCGCCTCTGCGAAGGCGACCACCTCATCGGTGCGGTAGCCGGCGAAGATCCAGGCCATGATCATGTAGGCATCGCGCTCGGGGATGCGCCCCTGCTCGTAGGCAAGGGCCAGGGCCTCCGCCTGCTCGTGGGGGTCGTCGTGTTCGGGCACGCCAAACCTGCGGGCGACCTCCCGGAGCGGGGCGGCGACCGCGGGCTTCAGGGCCCGGAGCCGGAGGACCCGGGCGAACCCCTCGTCGCCCACGTCCCCGGACCAGAGGGTTCCGTCGGCGTCCGAAGCGAGGACCGGGCGGGCGGCGGGGTTCTGGCGGCGCAGGGTGTCAAGGGAGCGCTGGAGCCGGCCGAGGAGTTCGGAATGAGTGAGGATAGGGAGCATTGTGGAAAAGTTGGCCCTGTCCCCGGAGAAAAGGGAAGGGGCAGGGGCATGAGTGAGCGTGGTGCCGAGGTCACGCTGGACCAGGTGGTGCGGCGCTTCGAGGCCAAGCACCCAGTGCTCCGCGGGGTTTCGCTCCGGGTTGCCCCGGGGGAGTTCTTGGTGCTGGTGGGCCCCTCTGGGTGCGGCAAGAGCACCACGCTCCGGATGATCGCGGGGCTCGATGAACCGGACGAGGGGCGTGTGCTCGTCGACGGAAAGGCCATGGCGGGGGTGGCTCCCCAGGACCGGGATGTAGCCATGGTCTTCCAGGGGTACGCCCTCTACCCTCACATGACCGCCCGGGAGATCTTGGAATTTCCCCTGAAGATGCGCCGCATCGCCTCGGCGGAGCGGGCCCGCGTGGTGGATGAGGTGGCCTCCTTGCTTAGCATCGGCAAGCTGCTGGACCGGCGCCCGGACCAGCTCAGCGGCGGCGAGCGGCAGCGGGTGGCCATGGGGAGGGCCATGGTGCGCAGGCCCCGGGTCTTTCTCTTCGACGAGCCGCTGGCCAACCTGGATGCGGCCCTCCGGAGCGACATCCGCCTGGAGATCGGCTCCCTGGTCCGCCGCCTGGGGGCCACCGCCCTCTACGTCACCCACGACCACACCGAGGCCATGACCCTCGCGGACCGGATCGCGGTGCTGGATCAAGGCAAGGTGCTCCAGGTCGCCTCCCCCCGGGAGATCTACGAGCGCCCCGCCACCCGCTTCGTCGCCACCTTCGTGGGCTCACCCCGGATGAACCTGCTTCCCTGCCGCCGGGAAGGCAACCAGCTCCGCTGCGGACCGCTGGTCGGTCCCGTTCCCTCCCCTTCGCTGCCGGATGCAATCGACGTCGGGATCCGTCCGGAGCATGTCCAGGTGGTGGACGATCCGGGCGCGGACGGCCCCTGGACCGCCCGGGGCGAGGTGCTGGCAGCGGAGCCGCTGGGCGCCGAAACCCACCTGACCGTGCTCGTCGGAGAGGAGCGAATCCGGGCGCGGCTCCCTGGGTTTGTTGCCTACCAACCCCGGGAGCAGGTCACCGTGACCCTGGCGGGGGCTCCGTTGCATCTCTTCGATCACACCACCGGGGCCCGCCTTGGCTGAGCCAGCCTCCTCACTTGGTCCAGTCGTCGGCAGTGCTCGTATTGGCCTTCTTGTGGGCCAGGTCGCTCCGGGTCGGGCGCGTCACCGAGGGGGCCGCCAGGGGCTCCTTCTCCGGCTCCTTCGTGACAAGCAGATGCGTCTGCTGGGTCTGGTTGGTATTGCCAACTACGTTTCGCGTCCCTGTCCCGTTGGCTCCGGCGGCGTCGTTCGTGGCGGGGTCCGCGGCGACGGTTCTGGGCTGGGGTGCTTGCTCCTGAGGGGTGGGCGTGGGCTGAACCGGGGAGGGGTCATGGACGACCTGGTCGGGCTTCGACGGACCCTTCTCCGCGGCGGGTTGAGTCGTGGCTGGCTCGGCCCGAGGGGGCTCGGATCTGGCCCTGTTGCATCCCATCAGCCCGAGGAATGTCGTGAGGCAACCAACGGCAAACCACTTCGTCGACATGCCTCAAGGTACGCCCTGGCCTCGGGATCTCCCTTCTTCCTTAAAACCGGCGGTTCCACGGGAGGTGTTCGCCAGCTTGCCGTCGTAGCCCAGTTTCCTGCCGAGAACTTGCCCCGGCTTCCGGGAACAAGAGAAGATCGCAGGGGATGATCCGACGCCGCGCCCTCCTGGCTGCTCTCGCTGCCCTCGGGGGCGCTCCGGCTTGCTCCCAGCGCCGCCTGGCCCCGGGGGAGGTCGCCCTCTGGTTCAGCTACGGCGGCAAGAACCGGGAGGTTCTCCTCGATCTGGTACGGCGCTTCAACGAGGGGCAGCGGCGCTACCGGGTGATCCCGACGTACCAGGGCGATTACTTCGAGGCGCTGGCCAAGGTCCGGACCGCGCTGGCAGCAGGGCTGGCTCCGGCGCTGACGCACGTGGTGGGCGAGGTGCTCCCCTACCTCGCGGACGCCGGCACGCTGGAGCCTCTCGACGGCTACGAGGGTGCCCGCCAGATCGGCTTTGTCCGGGCCATCGCCCAGGAAGGGAGCTACCACGAGGGAGATCGGCGTCTGCTCTGGGGCATCCCGTTCAACCGCTCCACGCCGATCATGTACCTGAACGGTAACCTTTGTGGTCCAGCGAGACCTCCGTCCACCTGGGAGGAGATGCGGGCGCTAGCGAAGGAGCTGACAGCGCGCGGGGAGGGAGGGATGAGGTGGGGCTACGAGGTGCCGATCTCCTGGTGGTTCTGGGTGGCGATGGTGGGGCAGGCGGGGGGAACGGTGGTGGAGCCGTCCGGGGAGGTAACGCTGGGAGGAGAGGCCGGGGAGAAGGCGTTGCGCCTGTGGCAGCGGATGGTCCACGAGGATCGTTCGATGAGGCCGCCACCAGGGAGGGACTACAACGCCTGGCAAGTGACCAATCAGGATTTCCTCGCTGGGAGGGCGGCCTTCATCTGGACCAGCACCGCTTTCCTCCGGTACCTGGAGGAGAACGCGCAGTTCCCAGTGGTCGCGGCCCCGCTCCCCCGGGAGGTGCGGGCAGCGGTACCCACTGGCGGGACGTTCTTTGTGATGATGCGCCAGGCACCGCAGGGGGAAAAAGAAGCAGGATGGGCCTTCTTGCGGTGGATGAGCGAGCCCGAGCAGGCAATGGAGTGGGCGACCCGGACCGGTTATCTTCCGGTGACAGAGGAGGCGGTGCGGAGGCTGTCGGCGGCGGGGTTTTACGAAAAACACCCGAACGATCGGGTGGCCTACGACCAGCTTGCGGCGGCGCAGCCGTGGCCCTGGGCGCCGACGCTGTTCCGGGTGCAGCGTCAGGTGGTCGAGCCAAGGCTGGAGGCGGCGGTGCTGAGGAACCAGGACGCGGCGCGGGTGCTGGCGGAGGCCCGGGCCGAGGCGAGGAAGGAGCCGTGAAGCCCCGGGCCTGGTGGCACCCGTGGGTGATGCTGGGGCCGACCGCGGCGGTGCTGCTGGCATTCTTCGTGATGCCGGTGGCAGCAGCGGTCTACTACAGTCTGTATTCCTGGGATCTTCTAACGGCGCCGAGGCCGGTGGGGCTGGGGAACTACCGAGATCTGGTCCGGAGCGGAGAGCTGGCGGCG
>JANWXX010000463.1 GCA_025057345.1 Polyangiaceae bacterium
TAGGCCTTAGCAATCGCCGCCTTCACAGATGCAGGACGTGCAACAAAAGCCCGCACTTCCTTCAGCCCTGAAGCCAACTGAATCTCCCGAAGCGCCTCCAGGTTGTTTGGGTCCGCAGTCACCACCGAGAGTACACTGTTCTCCGGGTCGTAGAGCACTGGAAACACTTGGTGCTGTTCTGCATAGCGCCTTGGTACCTTGTCTAGCGTCAGCCGATCGATATCCGCTTTCGCCAGCTTCTCCGTACTGACGAACCTCGTCTTGTACATCGCCGCGATGAACTTCAGCAGCTCGTTCTCGGAGATGGCTCCCACCTCCAGGAGCGCCTCCTCTATGCGCCCTCCCATGCGGTTGAACTGCGTGATTGCTGCCTCGTACTGTCCCTGGTCGATCTTCCCTGCTTCCAGTAGCAGATCAGCAAGCCGGTAGAGGGCCGCAGAACGGGGGGATGTTGCCATATTTCCTTAATACCTCAGACCTCGCTTACGAGGGGAGCACTCGCCCCTCTTCTTCTCATCTCTGCCCCAACAGCCACCGGAGAGGCTTTCGGTAAAAGGTTCTCATTCGATCCGAAGGCACTTCGTGGCCGATGTCCTCTGGTATCCAAATTCTCACCTTGATCTGCTCTCGGCTGATGTGCTCATACACGCGACGAGTGTTCGCTACCACCATGTCCTTCTCCCCCGTCAACAAGTAGATTCGCTTGAATTTTTTCCGGTTCTTCTTCAGCTCTTCCAGACCTGCAGCCCCCCAGTAGACGTCGTTAGCCGCCAGGATCAACCACCGACTGAAGAGCTCCGGCTCCCTCACCCCGATGTTCATCGCCGCCAGCGCTCCCTCACTGAAGCCAATCAGGATGTGATCCTTCTTCTGGATCTTCCCCCCGAATTTTTCATGAAATGCTGCCACCGCTGCATCAACAGTCTGCTTTGCCAAGGGCCAGCTGTTGTTCCACCCCCGGCCTCCTCCCCCTCGATTCTCTGGCCCTGACGGACAAAGAAGCCAACCCATCTCTTCGGTGACTCTAGCCCACTTCCGACAATCACTCTCCGGGTTACCACTGCGCCCGTGGAGCCACACAAGTAGGGGCTTCTTCCCCCCCCTCGCCTTCGGCGGGATGTAATACGCTGGCGCTTGGTGAGGCACCACCAGCACCCCAGGAGTGACCGCCGCAGCCGCCTTCTTCGCCTTAGCGTCCCGGCTCCCAAGACTCAGCAACAACCCGCAGGCCACCATTACCCATGCGTTCCTCAACGCCATATCCCCCTTCGTAGCAGCTACGTCTCCTCCGGGCGGCTCGATTTGGGCTGCCTGGAATTTGGTCTGGACAACACGGCCCCCGCAGGCTACTCAGGTTGTGGGTTGCCGACAGCGCACCGTGAACCCGCTAGGCCCTGACGGGAGCAACGGTAGCGGGAAGCGGGTGTGGCAGCCCATTACCTTTTTGGGCAAACTCCAGAGGCAGCCGGCTCACGTGGGGGGCCTCCTCAGGGGGTAGCTAGCATAGAGCGCGCGGCAAAGAGCAAGGGCTCTCGGTGAGCGGATCCGCCAATCCATTCGGTTCATCACGTATCCCCAGGAGAGCCCCCGATCTGGGTCGCACCAGCCCAAGGCTCCACCCATCCCCGCATGACCGAACGAACGAGGATTGGGCGAGAAGATCCCTTCCTCCTCCTTCAAAAATCCCTGAGACCAGCCCAGGGGTTTTTGCAAGATCTCATCACACAAGGAGAACCCCTGACGTTCCTGAAGCGGCCTCACGGAATCCGCGGAGAAGAAGCGCCGCCCGTCCACCACACCTCCCAAAGCGAAGGGCAAGTAGGCACGAGCCAGGCCTCGGGCAGTAGCAGTGGCAGAGGCCCAAAGCAGCTCCGCCCCCACCGCATCAGGACGCAGGTAGCGCTTTGGCCCCTCCGGCCCCGGCGAAGGGTTGGTGAAAGCTCGCAGCACCAGTGAGCCAGGGCGTAGCATAGCTCGGGCCAGGCGCGCCTCCGGGCTCCCTCCCCGAAGTGCCTCCCATAGCATTCGCCCCACGTGCTCCGATGCGGACGGCGGGACCAACGTCGCTAGCCGCTCCTGCTCACTAGGAGGGGTTCCCACCCAAACCTCTGCGGATAGTGGCTCGAACAGCTCACGGCGCAGTAGGGTTCCTGCACTTTCCCCGGCGATTCGCTCAATTACCTCACGGGCGTACATGCCGAACGTGATCGCATGGTAGCCTTGGAGCCGTCCGGGCTCCCACCGGGGAGACTGACGCTCCAGCACCCCGAGGAGCCGCTCTCGCCCCTTAGGCTGAATGCAATCCTCAAAGCATACCGTCTCATCCAACACCGGCAGCCCCGCTTGGTGATTCATCAACGTTCGCAGAGAGATCCGCTCCTTGCCGGCAGCAGCAAAGCCAGGCCACACGGAGGCCACGGGCGCATCCCAGTCCAGCTTCCCCCGATCCGCGAGCAGATGCACCGCCATCGCTGTCAGCCCCTTGGTCACGGAAAAGACGAGACAGGTGGTTTCCTGCCTCCAGGGGAGCCCTGTATCCGGATCTGCCACCCCGCCCCAGAGATCGACCACTGCCTCCCCCTGGCAGTACGCCGCGAACGCGGCTCCCAGCTCCTCGCCTCGGGCTAGATGCATGGCGAAGGTGCGGGCGACGGGCTCGAATCCCTCAGCATAGAACCCGTGGGCAGGTGCGGGGGCAGGAAGCAGGGTGACCATGACCGGACTGTAGCCGACCCTTCCTGGGGGCACACCCCATCCTCATCCCTATCCACTCCCGAAGGTGCCTCCTTGCGTCCCTCCCCACCTTGGTCCCTCCCCCTTCTGCCCTGGAAGATCCTCTGGCTGTAGTCCCCCCTCCCTATCCCAGAGCTGCTCCCGACACTATGGAATCTGTCGCCGTGGCAGCAAACCCCCCTCCCTATTCCAGAACTGCTCCCCCCATCCCTCTGTTACTTCCTCCCCTCCCAGCAAGGTTCCCTCCGCTCCTCAACCAGATCCCCCTCCGCTCCTTCTAGAGACTTCCCCTTTCCCCGAGCTGTTTCCCCGATCTCAGCAAGGTATCTCCCCCGTCTCAGCACCGTCTGCCCCCATCCCAGCGCCACTTCCCTCCGTCTGAAGGATTCTCTCATTTGGTTTCGTGTTTTTGGCTGCCAAACCCATGCTGCTGACCCCCCTTACAGGATCCCCATCATCTCGGTCATCAGCGGCTGTGCCGCTACCAGCTGACCAAACGCACTCATCAACAACACAAGACGCTCTTCCTTCATGAACGGCAACGGGTGATGCCAGTACTGCCCCTGTCGCCATAGCGAGTGGGTGCGCTTCTTCGTCGTACTCGCCTTGAGCGTCTTGTCCAGCCCTGTCTGCTCGCTCGCTGCCCCCAGCAGCGTCAGCAGCACACGCGCCACTGCTAGCAGGAACCATCCGGTCACGTCGTGCCGGCGTCGTCAGGTGGCTCGCCGACAGCCCCTGCCCAAAGTGCAAGTCCTTGTCGTCCCGGAACGTCTCTTCCATCGCATATCTCCGACCGTACAGCTTCACGATCGCGCTGGCTGCGGCCTTGTTCGACTCGTCGCCAGGCACCACGGCTCCTTCATCCCGTTGGCATGGATGACCACCACCGCCGGCACCTTGGCATGATCGCCAGTGACCTTCGCATCGACCAACTTACGAGCACTCGACCCACGCACCCACATGCTCGCCTTGCGCCGTTCCCCGGCCGCGTTCTCGACCACGATGTTGCCCCGGAACGGAGCACGAAATCCCAACCCAGAGCCTCCAGCAAGGCATACAAGCGCTGGTCGCCGAAGCCGCGATCGGCCAGCAACGTCATCGACGTCGAAACCGACGTTG
>JANWXX010000464.1 GCA_025057345.1 Polyangiaceae bacterium
TCGCCAGGTGAACGGCGTAGCGGACGGGGATCCAAGCATCGTCGACGGTGAAGCTTCGGAGCGCCACAAGCGCAGGTAGGGTGAGCGCACCGCCAATTGCGGCGGCAAGGCGCCGTGGGGCAGGGGGGGAGGGCAAGGGGCGGATCGCTTAACGATTCTCGGCTCGTCTGTCCAATACCATGCAATGGAGGGCGAAAAGTTCTTCTATGGCCCCGCTGAACTTAGCATCCACGGTCGATAGATGACGGGCTTCCAGATCCTCTTCGGCCGCCCCGAGCAAGCACGAGCAGGGCGCACCTCAAAGGGCGTACTCGACCTCGTGGTTGACGGGATGAACCTCACCGCTCGCGTTGGGGAGAGCCATATCCCTCCCTTCCTGCGGGATCTCACCTACGCTGTCGTTGACCTCGCGACTGGGCGCCGGGGTCGCGTGACGGTCCCCTTCTACCTCTATGACGATCCCTGGGAGCTAGGCTTGCTCCGGGAGGGAACTGGCGTGCTCCTCACTGTATTTCGCGGCGGCCCCTTTGCGGAGGTTGCCGTCTACGAGCGCTTCCTCCAGGGAGACGCCTTGTTGGCTAACCTTGCTCGGGCCTTGGACGAGCGCTTGGCTCGTCGGAGTTCGGACCAAGAACATGCGGATCTGGAATGCGCCCGGAGTGTTCTCCAGACCGTGGGGTCTTGGGAGAGAGGGTATGAATTGAACCCCGTGTGGCACACCATCCCGATGCCAGGAGAGGGGATGCTGGCCCTAGGGTGTGAGCTGCTGCTCCGCCCACCCTCACCGGACGAGCCTCCTTCCTCGGTAGCTCGCACCGACCTGCTACCGCTGCTGGTTCGGGGGAAACTTAGGCTTCGGGCCGGCCGTGCGGAGCGGGAGCTAGGGGACTGCTTTGTGTTCCTAGTGGTAGAGCGGCTGGTGGACGTTGCCGAACAGTGCCTCACAGCTGCGGAGAGAGGGCAAAGAATGCAGCTTCGCTTCGAGGCTGGGAGGATCTCGGGAAGTATCCTCCAAGAGGAAGATGGTGCCCTTCGGATCTCCCTGCGGCAAGCTCAAGGGGCCACCCATGGGGAGGGAGAGTTCCTTGTAACCGAGGCACGCTCCTTGGCTCTGGCAGTGACGGATTTGGGGAGGAACCTGGCGCGTCTGCTTGTGAGGCAAGATCGCTCCCAAGGGCAGAACCTGCGGTTGGATGCCTTTCGAGCGTCGATTCGTAGGCTGCAAGAGAGGCTCCGTCCACGGCAGGAGCTTTCCTCCCGTTTGAATCATGCCCCCGAGAGCTACCGTGCCTATGCTCTAGCGGCGCATCGTAAGCAGGGAAGCGAGGGTACTGGGCTTGCTCAGGGCAAGCTACGCTTCGTTGCCCGCTGGGAAGCAACCGTCCCCGGGATCGATCTCACAAGTACCTTCCTGTGCGGGGATCGGCTGCTGGTGACTGGTAGTCGTGAGCTTGCGGCACTCGGGCGGAATACAGGGGATGTCCTATGGACCCGGCCGGTGCAGCGAGCGGTGGCGATCCCGACCCCTGGAGGTCTGGCAAGACTACGACCTGACGGACAGCTTGATCTCCACGACTACGGCAATGGTGAGGTGACTCTGTCGCTGCGATTGGTGCCGCGTCTTGGAGGCCCCTCCTCGGGCACGGTGATCCACGCACCGGGACTACCCAAACTGCTGGTGGTCACCGAGGGGGAGCGTCACCTGTCTGCCCTTGACCTGGTTTCCGGGGAGATCCGCTGGCGCTACACCCTACCCCGGGCGGGTACTACGCGGCTACGGCGCGCAGGCAAGCTTCTGTTGGAAGTTTCTGGTGACCAGCTCCTGACTGCTCTCGATGTGCAGTCTGGCGAGATTGTTTGGAGGAGATGCACTTCTGCGCCTTGCCACCAGGCCCCCTCGTTTGACCATGACGTACTCTTTCAGGTAGCGAGCGATGGTGGAGGGCACCGAGGTCGCCCTCGGCTGTATGCCATCGATGCCTGGACCGGTGCAGTTCGTTTCGAGGTGCCCCTGCCTTCCCGGCCTACCTGTCACGGAGCACCGCTGCTCACGGCAGATACCGCCGCAATCCTGACCCGGGATGAGCGAGGGACCGGACTGATGGCCTTCGATCGGGGCACTGGCGCACTCCGCTATCAGCTCCCCCCTGGCCTTACCCCTCATGGTGCCTCCTGGCTTGCTGTGGATGATTGCCTCTTTGCCAACACGGACCAAGGTGAACTGCTCGGAATTGAAGCGGTGACTGGGGCTGAGCGGTTCCGGCTCCAGCTCTCTCCGCCCTCCGAGGATGGGGGGCCTAGGCGCCTCGATCCGGTGCTTCGTTCCGGGGCCCTGTTCGTGCCGCAGCAGGAGGTATTCGTGATCCGCCCTCGGGACGGTGAGCTGCTGGGAAAGGTTCCTTCAGAGATCATCCCAGACCTGCTCCGCGTGGACGAGCGCTGCGATGTCTATCTGGGGGAAGAAAGTGGGCTGCTTGCCGCCTTCGGTGCAGGACCTCGTCTCTCCCTGGTCAAGAGCTGAAGGGTACCCCCCGGGGCCAAGCCGGGGTAGGCACGTGCTCATGACGACGATCCAGCTTGAGACCTTCTCCAAGCTCCCGTTCGGTGGTCTCAGCCCTAAGCTGATGGCTCGGCGCCTTGCCGCTGAGGGGGCTGCCGTAGCTGCTGCCGATCTGGCACAGATTCGGGCGAAGGTACAACCCTCCGGGGTTGCCTTCCCAGAGGGCAGCGCAGTGCTCCTGCTAGGTGGCTCCGGGGGCATCCTCCGGGCCTTGGCAATCCAGCTGATCGTAGGGGAGCGCGTGCCGGTCTACACAATGCACTACGACAGCGAGAAGCTCCAGATTGGCCCCTACCACGCCCGGGCCCTGGAAGCTGCCGCCGCTGAACTCAGAGTACCTTGTCGCTTCGTCAATGCAGATGCTACCCGCCCGGAGAAGATCCGGGAGATGGTGGAGAGAATCAAAGCGGGTGGGCACCGGTGCGTTCACCTCATCAACGGCATTGCTGCAGGGGCTACCAAACGATTCGCTGAGTATGGAACAACGAAAGTGCGTGATCTGGACATCGCCTTCGATCCCCTCCGTCAGATCCCCGATTTCTCTTCCTGGGACTCCATCCGCCGCTTTGGCTTCGTCGATGTGGAGATCGCTTCTGAAGCGGATATTGAGCGCACCTACAAGTTCATGGGTCGCTCCACGGACCCCTGGGCAGACGCACTTCACGAGGCGGGTCTCCTGATCCCGGGGGAGAGCGTTGTCGCCTTCACCGACTACGACTACGAGCCAGATGATCCAGTGTATGCTCTTGGCCCTCTGGCGCAGGCAAAGATCCTCCAGCGGGAGAGCATGGTTCGGATCCGCGAGCGCACTGGTGCCCGCACCCTCCGCCTCTGTTACCCGGCGATGAATACCACAGCGCTCGGGGCCATCCCCGGGGGGACACTGATGTTCGCCGGCACCGCGCAGATCCTCTTGGAGCAAGGCGCCTACCAGAATATCCCTACCCTCGCCGCCGCTACGCTCCCTATCTTCTCCCCAGCATTCTCCGGCAAGGAACTGCGGGTCGATAAGGCTTTCCAGCGGGTTCTTCCCGAGTTCCATCGTCGCAAGGTCACCATGCACTCAGGGAACCTCCGCGAACACTTCTCCCTCGTCATCGGCAACCCAGAACTCTGACACGGCAGGGAGCTTACCTTGCCATGGTCCTAAACCATGGCGGTCACATCCAAGACGTGATCCTGAGGGAAATCTACAGATACGCTTGCTTTATGATACGCTCCAAGTACGCTCATGAGGCTCGTTCAAGCAACCTCTCGGGGGTTCCGAGAGGTGGTTTCGTGCTTTCTC
>JANWXX010000465.1 GCA_025057345.1 Polyangiaceae bacterium
CGACGGCGGCTTGGAGCGACCGCGGAGGGGGATGCTGGAGGGCGCTGGGTGCCTCAGGAAGCAGGTCATCCACGGAAATGACACCACCCCCTGAAAGTGCCACCGCCTGCTCCACCAGATTCTCAAGTTCCCGGACATTCCCTGGGAAATCGTAGCGCAGCAGCGCCTCCATGGCTCCATCGGAGAGACGTGCCTGGCGATGCATCTTTTTGTTGTACTTGTCGAGGAAGTACTGGACCAACAGTGGGATGTCCTCGCGGCGCTCCCGGAGCGGGGGGAGCTGGAAGCGAGCAACGTTAAGCCGATAGTAGAGATCCTGCCGGAAGCGCTTCTCGGTGATGGCCGCTGTAAGATCCTGGTTGGTGGCGGCGATGATCCGCACATCCACCTTGGTGGTCCGGTTCTCTCCGATGCGGCGCACCTCCCCTTCTTGGATAACCCGAAGCAGCTTGGCCTGGAAGGAAACTGGCGTCTCGGCAATCTCGTCGAAGAAGAAAGTGCCACCGTCCGCCTCCTCAAACAAACCCCGACGCGCGGAAATTGCCCCAGTAAAGGAGCCACGCGCATGACCAAAGAGCTCGCTCTCCAAGAGCGTCTCGGTGAGCGCCGCGCAATTGACCGGGACGAAGGGGCGGTCGCTCCTGCGGCTGTTGGCGTGGATCGCCTTTGCGACCATCTCCTTCCCGGTGCCGCTTTCTCCTGTGATCAGCACCGTGGCGTCGGTGGGAGCAATACGCACAATCCGCGAGAGTACATCCCGGATGGGCATGGATCGTCCGATGATGTTCTCAAAGCGATACTTCTCCCGAAACTCGCTTGCGAGCAGGGAGACCTGCCCCTGGAGAAGCCGTCGTTCTAGCGCCCGCTCGATCTTCAGCAGGATCTCCTGCTCGCTAAATGGCTTCTGGATGTAGTCGAAGGCCCCTAGCCTCATCGCCTCCACCGCGCTCTCAATGGTGCCATAGGCGGTCATGACGATCACCTCTGTCGCTGGCTGCGCTTCCTTGATCGCACGAAGCACGTCAATCCCTGTCACCGGACCCAGCCGCAGATCCGTGAGTACCACGTCGTAGGCCCCCTTACTTGCAGTCTCAATGGCAGATGGACCGTCACTGGCCTCGTCCACCACATGCCCCCCCCCCTTGAGCATCATCAGCAGCGTGGTGCGCATATTCCGCTGATCATCTACGATGAGAAGCTTCCCCATATTGGGACTGGTGTCATACACCTTTCTCTCTGGCAAGATGCTCCTATCTGGCAGCACCGGAACACCCACAATGCGCACCTTTTCCTCACCTTGCTCGGTTGTGCCATGTGCCCCTAGGGATAGTTCCTCATGCTCGGCGTGCTTGCGCTGATTCCCCTCGTATTCGTGCCCCAAGGCTCCTCTGGAGTGACCCTGGTCGACCCACTGTTGGAGGTGTTTGGCTACGATCGCTACCAGACCCCCCAGGCAGAGCACCCGGCGGATCCCTATGCCTCGGGTCGCCTGGGCCCGGCGACCTGGACTCTGGTGGAACCACTCTCCCCTCCCCGTATCTCCTACCCTCTGTCTGAAGTAGCGTTGCTGCTGGCTGCTGGAGAGTTCCCTTCGACCCGCCTGGCCTTCCAAGCCTGGACCCCTCCTCGGCCCCGAACTTGTCGTCGTCGTCCGGTCAACATTGTGCGTTTTGGGGGCGAGTCCGATGTATTTTACCTGACGGATTGTGACGGAGCGATCCGCGACGACGGGTTGGAGCGACTGAGTGTGCTGGCAAGGCCGCCCGGAGCAGAGCGGCCTTCCCTGCCGCTTCCCGAGGAGCCTAGCGCCACCGTGTCGGGCGAGTGGGTCGACCACATTCGGCAGCTCCCACCAAGGCTCGCCCTGGCGGTGCAGCAGATCGCTGAGGCCTTCCCCTACAAGCCGATCTACCTAGTCAGCGGCTACCGGCCAGGCTCCGGTCATGGCTTCCACGCCCAAGGGAACGCCCTGGATCTCTTCGTCATGAACGTCCCCAACGAGCGGGTCTACAAGCTCTGCCGAAAGATGAACGACATGGGCTGCGGATATTATCCGAACAACAAATTCGTCCACATCGATGCGCGCCCCCCGGGCACTGGCAAGGCCTACTGGATTGACATCTCCGCCCCTGGGGAACCTAGCCGTTATGTAGACTCCTGGCCTGGTGTCGAGAGAGGTGGCGCTGCCGCCTGGAAGAGAGGAGGTTGATCCTTCAATATACCCGCACCCCACGGAGCACCACGGCCTCCACCGGTGGCGGCCCCCAGGGCTGTACAAGCGCGTCCTCGTGGGGGAGTTCCCACAAGACGAGGTCTGCCGAAGCTCCCGGTGCCAGGATCCCCGCCACCCCTGTCAACCCCAGGCTTTCCGCGGCCAGCCGCGTTGCCCCCAACAAGCACTCGGTGGGGCTCAAGCCATAGAGCCGCGCTGCCAGTGCCATCGCCAAGGGAAGGCTCTCCGTAGGGGCGGTCCCCGGGTTGGCATCGGAGGCTACCACCAGCGGTATGCCTGCCTTACGGAGCGCCCCTACCGGTGGCGGCGCTTGGCCCAGCGTAAAGCTGGCCACCGGTAGCATGACTGCTGCTACGCCAGCACCAGCCAGCGCCTCAATCGCTGCAGGACCTACGTGCTCCAGGTGATCCGCAGACGAGGCTCCAACCCGGGCTGCTAGCTCGCAGGCGCCTATGTCGGCAAACTGGCCTGCGTGGAGCCGGACGCCTAGGCCCAGCTCTCGCGCCATCCGCAGGGCAGGCTCCGCCTCGTCCACGGAGAAGGCCGAGCGATCCACGTAGGCATCGACGAATTGTGCCAAGCCTTCTTGAGCGATGGCTCGTAGCCAGGGCAGAACGGCGGCAGCGTAAGTAGTACGTTGCCCCTCGAACTCCGGCGGCACTGCATGGAGCGCCAGGTAGGTGGGAACGACTCGGGGGAGTTCTGGAGCGGTTCCAGCATAGCGGATCGCCAGGAGCTGCTTCCTTTCGTTGGCCTCGTCGAGTCCGTAGCCGCTCTTGACTTCGATGGTGGTGACTCCTTGGGAGAGCATGCGGCGGAGGCGGCACCAGAGCTGTCGTTCCAGCTCCTTCTGGGGGATCTCCCGCACCGACCGCATGGTGGAGCGGATGCCTCCACCAGCCCTAGCAATGGCCTCGTAGTCGCCTCCCGCCATACGGATCCGGTACTCGTCATGGCGAGAGCCGACCCAAGCAGCGTGGGTGTGCGCATCGACCAGCCCCGGCGTCAGTACTCCCTGACCATGCAGCACCACGGGAGCCCCGGAACTTCGGAGGGTATGGAGATGATCTACTGCCACAACATGCCCCCCCTCGATCAGGACCGCCCCGTTCTCAACGACGCCAAGGGGGTCAGGGCGGTGCGGGTCGCAAGTGATCACCCGAGGGGCAGCAATGAGCCCGCGAGCTATGGGAGAAGGGAGATGGCTGGGATGCACCTTTCCTCGTTACCACGATGGGAGGATAGATTGGGAAGCCGGCTACCAACGGACGTCGAGCACGCCGCGATCAAGGGCCTCTATAGCAACGAGGATGGTACCACTCGCTCCCGTGCCCGCATCGCGCCTTCCACCACGCCTACGTTCAAGAAAACCGGGAACTCCGTCAAAATGGTACTGCAAATGCTTATTGCTCTTTACGACGGTGCGTACTTGGCCGAAATTGAGACTCAGCTGCCAACCTCGATGACCGTGAGGACCGACAACCTCAAACCGTGGTTCCAGCACGCCGAAGACGACTCTCCCTACTAGGAGTTATGCACCCAGGGCCAAGTGCCGAGGAACACTGGGGTTTGCAAGAAAGGTCCGAACCGCCTCGCGCACAATCGACCTCTT
>JANWXX010000466.1 GCA_025057345.1 Polyangiaceae bacterium
TGTCCTTGGGCGAGGCCATCGTAGGATAACAGCCCGACATCACACGGTATTCCTGGGTGGGTGCGTAACTCCTAACTCTTTCGCTTCGTGAGCCCTTCTCTCTTCTTGTTCGATATCGACGGAACCCTCCTCAACACTGGAGGGGCCGGCCGCCGCGCCATGGCCTCTGCCTTTGGCCTCCACTACCTCCGTCCGGATGCTTGCGAGGGGTTCTCCTTCGGCGGGATGACCGATCGTGCCATTGTCCGCCGCGCCCTGCGTGCCATCGAACGAGATGACAGCGAGGAGGCCATTGACGAGGTGCTTGCTACCTACCTGGCCCGGCTGGCAGCTGAGCTAAGCGTGGGAGCTACGGTACTCTGCCCAGGGGTGCTACCTCTCCTGGATCGCATTGCCTCCGTCGGACGCTCTGCCCTCGGTCTAGGGACTGGTAACGTACGGGCCGGTGCCTTGCTCAAATTGACCTCTGCGAGCCTTGCAGATCGTTTCGCTTTCGGAGGCTTTGGGTGTGATGCAGAGGACCGGAGCGTCCTCCTGCGAATCAGCGCGCTGCGGGGGGCTCAGGCCCTCGGTATCTCTTTGGAGCGTTGTCGCATCGTGGTTCTCGGAGATACCCCTAAAGACATTGAGGCAGCTCGCTCCCTTGGAGCTTCCTGCGTTGCGGTGGCTACCGGACCGTTCTCCCGAGAGCAACTGGCCGTATACTCCCCGGATTTGTGCTGCGATGACCTCTGCGATCCGCGGATTCCTTCGTTTCTCGGGGTCTGAATCGAAGCAGCTCGGATGACCTAGGTCTAACGGAGGAACTTCAGGGAGAGGGGCCCCCGCGGGTAGGGTAGCCGCGTTCTCGCCACACGTAGAACCCCTCATCCAACACGCGCACCCGGGTAAACCCCTGGGCCTTGAGTGCGTCAGCAACAGTCCCAGAAGCCGCATGAGGGCATCCGCAATAGGTGATGAGCCACACATCCCTGGGGAGCTTCTCTAGGTGCTTCTCCGTTTCATAGAAGGGGATACTAACAGCGCCTGCAATGTGCTCCTGGAGGTAGTCAGAGGGGGCACGAGCATCCAGGAGCGCCAAGCGATACTTCTGAACCGAGAGTGCCTCCCAGACACGATCAACCCCTACGAAGCGATCCGTGTCATCAAAAGGAGGGTCAGCTCCCTGAGGATTCTGCAGAAGCTGGTCCGCTGTCCAGACCGGCTGCTCCCCAACGAGCTGGCCGGGGGGTTGTTGCCAGCTCCGGATCAGCACCACCAAATCCTCCAGGGTTTGGGGGGTGAGCTGATCCGCAAAGGCAGGCATGGGTGTCCCCTGGCGACCTTCTTGAATTACCCGGAGCAAGTAGCCATCGGAGACAGAGGCTAGGAACTCCGGATTGGCGATACTCAGAAATTCGCCCCCTTGTCCTTTGGCACCGTGGCACCCCTGGCACTTCGCCTCGTAGAATACCTGTGCTCGCATCGCCACCCCGTTCACTTGGATCGAGGAAAGATCGACGGAAGGTACGGTTTGCCACCCTCGAAGATATCGCATCAGTGTCTCGACTTGCTCGTTGTCCAGCGGCCCCCCGGCCTCTCTGCCCCAGGCAGACATCGGGGTGCCAGGGCGTCCGCGGACGATGGCACGGCGCAGCAGTTCATCTGTTGCTGTCGAGAGGAACTGGGGATGCGCTAGAGCATTGGCGTTGTCCGCAGCATACCCCTGGCCGTCTGCGCCGTGGCAGAGTGCGCAGTAGCGCTGGTAGAGAGCTGCTCCTTCCTGGCTTGCCGAGGAGGTTGCTTCTGGAGGTGGAGAGCAGGCTAGCAACCCACATGACAGCAACCAGGCCCAGCGCATCATGGGACTGCCAAGATGGCTGCTTTCAATGCTGCATACCCCTCGGGAGTCGAAAGGTTGGTCGGAGTTGGCCCCGTGGGAGGCAGATGAGCATGGAGCTTCCCGGTTCGATCGTAGAGGAAAAAATCGTCCTTACCGCCTCCCTGGAGTGCCCAAGCATTGACCCCTTCGACATCTTGGAACAGAGGGAAATTGCATCGATCGAGCAGCTCTTTCTGATGGTCTGCTGCGTTTTGTGCGTTCACCACCACAAAGTGGATCTTCTTCCCCTCGGCTTGCAGCTCCAGATCCATCTTTTGTAGGGCAACGGCTTGCGCTTGGCAAAAGCTGCACCAACCGGCCAGCAAGACCACCACCGTCGTCTCCCCCGCAAACGTGTCTGGTCCGTAGGTGGCCTGGAAACCACAGCTCTGGGGTTGCACGTCAGGCAGCCGCCATAGCGGCCAAAGCGAGCCAGGGCAGGTTGGGCCCCCTGGACAGGGGCCGGTTGGTGGCTCCCCCTCCACCGACGGGCTGGCTCCCCATGCCTCTTGCGGAGGCTTGACTCCTGTGCAGAGGACTGTCGAATGGCCACCCGAACCTCCTTGGGAAGCTCCAGCAGTACCCGAGGAGCCTGAGGTGCCTGAAGAACCCGAAGGACCTGAAGCTCCGGCAGTGCCCGAGGAACCCGAAGCTCCTGAGGAGCCTCCCGTTTCAGGAGAGGTTGACGCCGTCGTGGGAGAATTCTTTTCCTCGGAGCAGCCTGTGGAGGCATGCCCAAAGAGCAAGAGAGGGAGGAAAAGCAAGAGAGAACGAAGGAGGCGCATGGGCCCTTCTTTGTAGCACCAAAGAAGGTTACCGGAGGATCCAGCCGAAGAGGAGGCGTTTGGTGGTATCACGGGAAACCTCCGCAAGGGAGTCAATCAGGGGGATCTGCTTGGGGCATACCTCGACGCAGTTCTGGGATTTTCCGCAGTCCTCGATCCCACCATTGCCCATCACGGCGTCGAGGCGTTCAGGAGCGTTGCGAGCCCCAGAGGCGTGGAGGTTGAACAAACGTACTTGGCTGATGGCAGCAGGGCCGATGAAGGAGCTACGCTCGGTGATCTGAGGGCAAGCTTCGAGACAACAGCCGCAGGTCATGCACTGGCTGAGGTGGTAGCGAACCTGCTGCTGTTCAGGGGATTCACGGGGGCCAGGGCCCTGGTCACGCGTGCCGTCGAGCTGGATCCAGGCCTTGACGCGCTTGAGGCTCTCGAACATCGAGGAGCGGTCGACAATGAGATCGCGGAGGAGGGGAAACTTGGTCAGGGGTTCGAGGGTGATCCGCTCCCCGTTGGGGGCAATGTGGTCAACGAGTGTACTGCAAGCCTGGCGCACACGACCGTTGACCAGCATGGTGCAAGCGCCGCAGATCTCTTCCAGGCAGACAGCTTCCCAGGCGACGGGGGCCACTCGCTTCCCATCAAGGGTGACCGGGTTTTTTTGCACCTGCTGGAGTGCGGCAATCACGTTCATTTGCGGTAGTGCGGGAACCTTGAATTCCTCCCAGCGACGGGTCTCAGGGCGCTTAGGGTCATCCTGACGGAGCACGCGGAGGTGGACGGTAGAAGCACTCATTGAGCACAGAAATTAAAGAAGCACTTTTCACCTGGCTTGCAGTCGGTATCGAGGGTGCAACCGCACTGCTTGATCTTGCCCTTGTCCGGATCGTTCAACTCAACGCACTTCTTGCCAAAGGTGGACGTCGTGCAGTCGCTGTTGCCCTGGCAGCCGCAGAGATTTTTAAGAGGCTCGCAGTAGGAACCACCGGAGTGCTCCTTGCAGTCGGTGTTGGTGGAGCAACCGCAGATCAGGGAGGTCTGGCCGCTGGTTCCGAGGCATTTCGGGCCGTAAAGACTGCTCTTGCATTGCGTGTCGTTGAGGCACTCCTCGCAGGAACCGGTCTTGGGGTCGCACACCTTGTCCGAAGGACAGGAGGGGATGCAGGATTGGCTACCTCCGCCGGTACCGCTCGCTCCAC
>JANWXX010000467.1 GCA_025057345.1 Polyangiaceae bacterium
TTCTGGAAATGTTCCCTCACCACCGTCGCCGCCCTCACCCCGTCTTGGGCGTCGATCGCAGCGAGGAGCTCCCTCAACATCTCCTCGTGGCGTGGCGGTACGTACCATGCAATCGGCGCCAACCGCTCATGGAGAGCGCGGAGCGGTGCCCAGAAAGCATTGGCGAACCATACCGTCGGCCACATCGACGACGCCACCAACAGAGCCCGAAAAAAATCAAGTTCGCACCGCGTGTGCGCCACCGGATCTCCCACCAGCCCCAGCAAGAGCCTGGCTAGCCGCCTTGCCTCCGCGAGGCCCTCCGGGCGCCCGTAGGTTGCTGCCAGCCTCGCTGCCTCCTCCGCCAGCAGCGCCCGAGTGCGGAGCAGCTCCCGCACCAGCGACCCGAGCGGCACCTCTAGGCGACCTACCTCCAGGTACGCCGGTAGCAATGCCAGCGTCCCTTCTCGCCGAAAATCTCTCACCAACACCCCGGACCCCCGGCGGCTTTCCACCAGCCCCATCCCGGAAAGATGGCCTAGCGCTTCCCTCAACGTCGGTCGACTGCACCCCAACTCTCCTGCAAGGGTCACTTCCGGCGGAAGCCTCAGCCCCGCCGGGTACTCACCCCCTACAATCCGTCGCACTAGTTCGTCGGCCACCCGCCTCACTTCGCCTGTCAACGAAGCCACGTCAGACAAATTAGTCAGACCGATCCATGGTGCAAGGAAAATTGTTCGGCATGAGATGTGCTGGTCCTTCGGAGCAACCGACCCTTCCTAAGGAGGAATACATGCTCTCCTGCGAAGGTCCCTGGCGTAGCTGTCAGGGGGTGCTGTCTGGAAACGAAAGTCTAGAGAAGTTCTAGACAGCAGTGCTGTTAGGGTGCGACGAATGCGACCACAACGGCAGAGAATTTGCTGATCTCTTTTTCAATCCTTTACCCTTTGATTCACAGTCTCTCACGAAGTCATCCCGGTGCTCTTGACGATCTATGTACCGGGATTCAGATCCCAAACATGCGGCGCTGAACGAAGACATTGCGCGCCGATCTGGAGGAATTGCGTCATGCGCTGGGTAGCGTTGTCCTTGCTTTTGCTTACGGCCTGTTCTCGCTCATCCGAGCCTGCTCCTCGAGCGGATACTCAGGTCGTTCCGGTAGCTCCCGAGGTTCCCCCGGCCACCGTCGAAACCCCCAGGGTCGAGCTAGCTGCCCCTTCTGGCAAGGCCGAGTCCCCTATCTCCCATCGCTGCCCTGCCGGAATGGTTCTTGTTGAAGGGATGTACTGCCCAACCCCCAAGCAGGAGTGCCTAGATTGGATGGAGGATCCTGCCAAATTCCCCTATGCGCGGTGCCGTAAGTACCGGGAACCCTCCGAGTGCCAGGGCGCCCGGGTGCCCATGGCTTTCTGCATCGACCGTGAGGAGTACGCTCCTCCGGGTCAGGAGCTACCTCAGGGGGACACTTCCTGGACGGAGGCCAAGAAGATCTGCGAAGGTCAGGGCAAGCGTCTCTGCCAAGAGTCCGAGTGGACGTTTGCTTGCGAGGGGGAGGAGATGCGTCCCTACCCCTATGGTTACGAACGTAACCCGGCGGTCTGCAACTTCGAGCAGCAGGATCTGGTAGATCGTAACAAGGGCCAAATGTACGACCTGCGCCAGTCGAACGCCGCCAACCCTCAATGTCTGTCTCCCTTTGGTGTCCACAACATGGTGGGCAACATCGACGAGTGGGTTGTCCTCGATCGACCTCATTACTCGGAGAAGAACGGGGGCCGTAAGATGATGTCTGGCCTCAAAGGAGGTTGGTGGGGTCCACTGCGCAACCGCTGCCGCCCGGTCACCGTCGACCACGATGAGCTTTTCAAAGAGATTCAAACCGGCTTCCGCTGCTGTGCTGAGGCCAAGGGCAAGGTTGCCCAGAACGATACGGACCAGTGATACAAACGGGGGGTGTCCGTCGTTCTCCACCAGGAGCCCCTTGCCCCCCGTACTTCCTTCCGCCTGGGGGGGCCCGCCCGCATCCTGATCGAGGCGGATCGCGATGACGAGATCGAAAGCATCTTGCGGGAGCAGGGTACTGCGCCGCTCTTTGTTCTCGGCGGCGGAAGCAACTTGCTAGTGGCGGATCGGGGCTACGACGGACTGGTTCTGGCGATCCGCAGCCGAGGTGTCTCCTTGCGCCGTGATGGCGATGCAGTGCTGGTCACTGCTGCTGCCGGGGAGCCCTGGGATGACCTGGTCGCTCGCTGTGTGGAGGAGGGGCTTGCGGGCATCGAGTGCCTGTCAGGAATTCCTGGACAGGTGGGGGCTACGCCGATCCAGAACGTCGGTGCCTACGGTCAGGAAGTCAGTGACACCCTTGTCGCAGTCCATGCCTATGACCGAATGCAGGGCCAGCGTGTCTCCCTCCGCCCAGAGGAATGTAGCTTTGCCTATCGGGATAGCGCCTTCAAATCCCAGTGGCCCGGGCGCTATGTCATCCTATCTGTGGTATTCCGACTACGCCCGGGTCTGCCAGATGCCCCCCGCTACGGAGAGCTGATCGCGGCATTGGGGGATGAGCCACCGACGTTGGGCCGCCTCCGATCCCTGGTGATCGAGCTGCGCCGTCGTAAGGGGATGATCCTCGACGAGGGAGACCCGGACACCCGTAGCGCTGGCTCCTTCTTTACCAACCCGATTCTTGAACCAGCTGCCTGGGCAGCCTTCCAGGACCGGATTGCTCCTCAACTCCATCCTGGGGAGCGAATACCTTCCTTCGACGGTGGGGGGGGGCGTATCAAGCTGGCTGCCGCATGGCTGATCGAACGAGCTGGTTTTTCCCGGGGGTTCCAGCGAGGAGGAGCCGCTGTGTCCTCGCGGCATGCGCTGGCGCTGGTCAACCGGGGGGGCTCCGCCGCCGATGTGCTCGCCTTGGCTCGAGAAATCCAGCAGGGCGTACGTGAGGCCTTTGGCGTCGAGCTGACACCAGAGCCAGTGCTGCTTGGGTTCTAACCTCTGTAAGGGAGAGGTCACTTGACGGAAGGGAGTTGATACTTGAGCTGAGTGAGGAGGGCTTTGAAGAGCCCCTCCTCGTCGCGGCACTGGCGCAGGTGGCGGAAGAATCCTTGCTGGTCCCCGTCCGCGACAACAGCAGCGGCACGCTCACCGTTCTCTAGGCACAGGAGCAGGTGGGGGTGGGCAGCGATGACTTCTTTGGGAACTTGCATGGTACGAGCGGTCTTGAGCCTGGCCTCTGCCACGTTCCGCAAGACCGAAGCTAGTTCCCGGTCGGTGAGGTGGGCCAGTAGCCAGTCGCAATCACGGTGGCAGCCGTCAAGGAGGATTGCTGCGCGGTCCAGGTAGGAGCCAGCGTGGGCCACCCGCGGGGCTAGGACCAAACCTGTAAGGAGCTTAAGGAGCTGTCGTCGGTTCATAGGGAGGCTCCAGAGGGAGGGGGATCAGCATAGGAAGGAGTGGCCAGCCGGGAGAGTGCATCCCGGGCAGCGGCCCGCTCAGCCAGCTTTTTTGAGCGACCCTGACCTTGGCCCAGCAGCCGCTCGCCGGTGTGGACTTCGACAAGGAACCAGCGATCCTGCTCCGGACCTTGGGTACCCACTATCCGGTAGACAGGTACAGGCTCCCGCCTTGCTTGGATTTCCTCCTGGAGAGCGCTCTTCGGATCCGCGCCCCGTAGCTCCGTTGCATTCTGAATCCCATCGGCAACCACTCGCCGCACCAGCTTTCGAGCAGCCTCGAGACCGCCATCCAGATAGACCGCCCCTACCAGCGCCTCCACCGCGTCCGCAAGTACGTTCGACTGGAGGTGATCTCCTGAGGAGAGCGCCCCACGTCCGAGCCGGAGCGCTCGCCCAAGATC
>JANWXX010000468.1 GCA_025057345.1 Polyangiaceae bacterium
GAATGTCATCGAACACACGGTCGTGCGTGCGAGCTAGGGCGAGGACTGCCGGATGAAGGGCTGCCTGCACCGCCCATGCAAGCCAGGCGCTTCGGTCGGCTCGGACGAGGAGGTGAACAAAGCGGGCACGAAGGGCAGGGTCAAGGGGGGTGACCTGATAGTCACCAATCTCCGGATTGATGGCAGCGAAGCAGGACCAGCCTGGAGGAAGTTCGTACTCGTGGAGACGTCGTGCGCTCAGGAGCTGGAGGGCAGGTTGCTGGATGTAACGCTCGGCGCGGTTGAGCTCTTCGAGCATCAAGATTCCCTCGCCGTCTTGAGGGAGTAGACGTGGAGTAGCATAGGTGGTGCGCCCACCCGCGAGGATCGGGAGGCCTACTAGGTCAGGAGGTTCCAGGAGGCTGAGATCGAGGACGACAAATCCGATGCCGAGGCGGCGGGCCAGTCCTTGGACAACCTCACTCTTTCCGATGCCGGTGGGCCCTTCGAGGAGCACCGGGCGTCGGGCGCGATGGGCGATCTCCAATACTGCCTCCAAGCGAGGCCCTACAGGCAGCTCGGGGCGAGCGGCAGGTGGGGCAGGAGCGGTAGAGGTGCTGGTTCTCTTGCTCACTGGATTTCCTCGGGGTTCGGGTTGGGGGTGGGCTGGGCGGGTTTGCGGAAAATATCGAGGGAGAGCACCGGGAGCATCCAGCTTGACACCAGGAGAGAGAAGGCTGTGGTAGCCACAACAATCCCCAGAATCCCATATGATTTGCCGAGGTAGTATGTGAGAGGGAAGGTGACCAATCCGTTGGCGAACGTGACAAAGACAAGGGACCAGAGGCGCTCGATGGCGAAGAAGAGATGATTGTAGCTTCCATTCCAGCAGCCAACGATCAGGAGAATGCCAGCAGCGACCCAGACTTGCCAGCTAAAGGAAACTGAGTGGCCGCTGAGTAGACGGGCGATGAGGTTGCCAAAGAGGAGGTAGAATCCGGTAGCCAAGACGGTAAGAATCAACTTGGTGCGCTGGAGCCCAAAGAAGGCATCCCGGAACCAGCGTGTATCACCTCGAGTATGGGCTTCGCGGAACATGGGTACATAGGGTCCGTCGATCATGGCGACAACGAAGACCGGAAGGGAAAAGACCCGCTGGAAGATCGAATAGTCGGTTACCGCAGAAACCCCGCTAGTCCGAGCGATGATGAGGATCTGCATCTCGTTAATCAGGAGTGAGCTAAGCTGGAAGAGGAGCATGGGGGTCGAAACCCGTACTAGGTCACCCATGCGACGCATGGAAACTAGGGACCAACGAGGCCGGAGGAAGGGGAGGTCGCAGAGCAGGTAGATTAGGTTGACCAAGGTCATCACCAGGCTAAAACCTCCGCTGGCTAGGATGAGCCAGGGGAGGCCGAGCCTCAGCCGGATCACCAGAAGCAAGACCCCCAAGGAGAGCACGCTTCCCACGATACCGAAGAGGTTGGCCACGTGACCTCGCTGGTAAGCTGCATAAGCTTGGCCCACCACGTTGAGGGGAAATTGGGCCAGGAATACCCCGATCACTGCCGCCAGCGTGGGCACCAGCTCTGCTAGCAATGCCGGCTCGGAGATCTTCAGGAGCAGACCCCAGGGAACGAGGATGAGCAGCGGTGCGAATGCGGTAGCGAAGATGAGGGCTAGCCCCAGCAATGCGAAGAAGGCGGTGGACATGGCCTGGGCTGCACCGATTCGGTCCTCCTTGCCGTGAGCCTCGCTCAGTTGGTTCTGCAGCCCCCGCGCCAAGCCGAAGTCGGCCAATGCTGCCCAGGTCAAGAGGGAGTTGAGCGCCATCCAGAGCCCGTACTGCTGCTTGCCCAAGTAGCCGATGGTAAGCGGTACGGACACCAGACTCACCGCAGCCCCTAGCCCTCGGGAAAGGAAGCTGGTGGCCGTGGTAAGCGCTGCGATGCGGTAGCGTTCGGCAGCTCGCCCTTCCTCCGAGTCGGTAGGGAATGGAGTCATTCGCACGTAGCGCCGCGCCTGGACGATCTGCCTCGGTAGCGAAGTGATCGTCCCGAGGGCCTTGCGGGCTACCGCGAGGGGGGAGAGGGCGTCCTTGGCCATGGATAGGCGCCCACCTTAGCGTAGCTTTCGCTGGGTTTCCCCTCATGCTATAGCCCCGCTATGTACGAGACTGCCGATGCGACGCGCGGAGTGGTTTCGCCGCTGGTCGAGCGTGTCCATACCCCCTGCGGCGTCTGCGGCTCCAGCGAGCGGGAACCTTTTCATGCCTTCTCCGACGTAGTTCGCTGCCTCGATTGCGGCGTACTCTATGTCTCTCCGAGGCCCAGCTCCGCAGCCATTGAGCGGTTCTATTCCCGAGCAGGGCACTACGACCACTGGGATCGTGAGCCGGGGCGCAAGGCCATGTGGCGGCGCCGGGTCCAACGGCTCCTGCGGCTCTGCTCCGGTGGTCGGCTTCTGGATGTCGGTACAGGTCAAGGCGACTTCGGTGCGGCAGCACGAGAGTACTTCACCTTTGAGGGGACGGAGATCTCCTCGGAGGGGGTCCGCCTAGCTCGGGAGCGGCATGGCCTCACGGTCTACCATGGCGATCTCCTGGATCTTGACCTCCCCCGGGGGGCCTACGATGTCATCACCTTGTGGCACGTATTGGAACATGTCCTCGAGCCGCGGAAGGTGGTTGAGCGATGCTACGCTCTGCTCAAACCTGGCGGCATCTTCGCTGTGGCAGTACCCAATACGGACTACCATCTGAACCTTTCCAAAAAGTTGCTGGCCTCTACCATTGGCTTTGCTCTAGGGCGCCCAATGTTCCGAGAGGTCGGTTTTCCTCGTCTTTTGCTCGAATCTCCTGAGGAGGAGATCCACCTCACTCACTTCACTCTTGCCTCCCTCTGCTGGCTGCTGCGAAGCAAGGGATTCCTTGTATGCGAGCGCGGGCTGGACGATTACTCCGCCGACAACAGTCTTCGAGCTCGCTACGAGCACTACAAGAGCAATCTCTTCTTCCAGATGACCGGCTTCGCTTCGTCGCCAGCCATCTTCGCTGCCGGTCGCAAGCCCACCCCCTGAGTGCGGCGTTGGCGCCGGGCTCTACGGCGCTTGCGTCCTCCTATGGACCATGCCCTCCTACTGCATCGATCTATCTTCCTACAACACCCTGGCTCGCTACCGCGGGATTGGCAACTATGAAGCGGGGCTCGCCCACGGCCTCGAAGCCATCCGTAGCCAACTCGCCCCGGACGAGCGGTTCCTTGCCGTGTTCTCCACCGATGAGGTGCCCCACGAAACCCCGCTCCATCCTGAGGCTCACGCCGCTTCGCTGCCCCCGCCGGCTCGCCAGACCGCTCACTATGATCGGTACTTTGCCCGCCGCTGGCTTCAGCTCTACCCAACGTTGATCCGCCATGCTCCCGACGTGGTCCACTTCGTGGAAGGGCCCCAGGCGATGCTATCCAATCGATATGCCTCGGTTGTCACCTGCCACGATTTGATCCCTCTGCGCATGCCCCAGTGGTATATCTCTCGTCGCCTCTGGAATGAGCCCATTCGTCGCGCCAAGGATTACCTCCGCTACCATCTCGCGGACCGGCTGATCGCCGTCTCGTATGCCACTGCTCTCGACATGGAGCAGATTCTTGCGATCCCCCGGCAGCGAATTACGGTCGTTCACCCGGGGGTCAACCATGAAGTCTTCCGGCCCGAGGCCCCCCCAGGAGAGCGTGCCACACAGGTGCGTCGCTTCTCCCTTCCTGTTCGCTACTGTCTCTATGTGGGCGCTTGCGATCACCGCAAGCAGGTCGATCTGCTCCTACGCGCCTACCGTCAGATCTT
>JANWXX010000469.1 GCA_025057345.1 Polyangiaceae bacterium
TGCGTGAGGCCATCCGGACCTTCCTTGCAAACCCCAGTGTTCCCAGGCACTTGGCCCTGGGTGCGTAACTCCTACTATTTTTTCCATTTCCGCAGAGTCGTGTACGTGAGTGATGAATCAGGAAGAAAACAAGAGAGAAAGGAATGTGGATTTTGCTTCTGAAAAATCTGTGGCGTGAAAAGAGAACCCAGGAGCTTGTATCCAGGCTGCGCAGCTATCTGTTGGTCACCTTCTTGCTGATGGTTCTTGCGGCCATCACAAACCTTGCGTCTTGGTTCCTGGGTCCATTCGGTGCCCTGGTAGGAATCATGGCAGGTCTGGTGCTTTTGATCTCACACAAAAGCTCCATTAAGGTTGTGGACAATGATAGGTTTTTCTTTATTTTTTCCGGGATCTTCATGATTGGTTTGATGGGTATTTTTTTTGGACTCTTCTTTCGTGATGTCCGATTTGCTAGCCGCGTATATCCTCGTGAAATTTCCCTTGCAGAACTACCAAGTCAGATAAATTCCGGATGGTATGCATTTTCCGTGAGGGGGATAACAACAGATATGAGTAAAATACGCACGTATGATCATAGCACACGGTCACATTCCTACGTTCATGCCGTGGTTCCTGTGGTCGATGCGGAGAGGAAGGACATCTCGGGAAATCAGGTGTGGGCAATCTGTGAAAATTACCAAAAAGGTTACGATATGGAGAAGTGCCAAGGAACCTTCGGGAAGGTTCACCGTGGATTGATCCTGGTGAAGCCTGAGGAGAAGTCATGTTACCTTCCTACGCTGGGCTCCTTTTCTGGGCCAGAACCTTTGTTCGTGAAGCTTATCGGGAGCCACGAATCCTATTGGGCCGACCTTTGGAGCGATGCAATCTTCTATTATTCAAGGTTCTGGATTGCTTATTTTGTATTGACATGGCTATGGCTTTTTTCCGTGATCCACAGGTGGATCAAGACGGGAGGATAGGCCACGTTCAAGAGATTCAGGCTACACTCCCGACGAGGCATGGGGAGTGCTCGGGGCGCTGCTTGCGGGGTGCAGTGTACCAGGTCCAGGGTCCGTGTCGGTGCCGCGTGGAGTGCCGTGGGAGGCATCCATGCCCTCGTCCTGCGCCGGTACGCTGGTGGAGGAAGGGAAGGCGGCGCTGGAGACGGGGAGGCTGGAGCGTGCGAGGAGGCTGCTGCGGGAGGCGACGGAGCGGTGCCCCGAGGATCGAGGAGCGTGGCGCACGCTGCTGTCGGCGGTGGTGGCGCTGGGGGACACAAGGGAGGCAGCGGCGCTGGTGGAGCAGATCAAGGTGGATCCCGGGGTGCCGCAGGATGAGCGGCAGCAGGCCAGGCGGCTGGTGGAGGGGATGCCGCCGGTGAGGACACTCCAGGCGCTCGGGTGGGTGAAGGAAGGGATAGAGGCGCTGGGGCGGTGCGATGCGAAGGGAGGGCGGTGGCTTCTGGACCGGGCGCTGGTGGCGCTGGAGCGGAATCAGCCTCCGGTGACGCTGTCGCTTCCCAACGGTCCGCTGGGAGCGCTTCCGTGGAAGGCTCCGACGCGCTCGCCGCTAGGGAAGCGATCGAGCCCGGCGCTTGCGGCCAGCGCGGATGGGCGGCTGCTGGCGCTGGGGGAAGGGCAATGGGTTCGGGTGATCGAGGTGGCCACGGGCCAGGAGGTCCACGCGCTGCCGCTCCGGGGTACCTGGGCTCGGGGGCTTGCCTTCGCTCCGGGGGCGTCGGGATCGCCGGGAGGCCCGGAGCTGGCGGTCCTGGCGAGGGACGGGACGCTGTGGAAGCGGCAGAGAAGACCGGTCATTCACGAATCCTGACCCGAGTGGCGATCTCCTCCACCGCGGTCCCTAGGTCATCGAGGGCCGCTACCTTGTCGCCCTTGAGGTAGGCACGGAGCCCCGCGGCTGCCGTCAGCGCCAGTGCCACGTTGACCCCCCGTGCGGCCAGCTCTTCCCCCGCATCGTTGTTCTTCAGCAGCGCCTCCAGATCATCCAGAACCTCGTCCAGCTCGCGCATCACCCGGGATGACTCGGTCACGCCGCCATCCTACCGCGTCCCCTCCGCTCTGGATCCTGGTGGATCAGCTCTGCTACGGCGTTCAGGCTGTTGAAGAAGCTTGACGGGGGTTTATGCCTCGATCAGACTGAATGGTCGAACCATCCAGTCAAACCAACAGGTCGAAGATGCCATTGCCGAGATTCCAGGGGCTGGAAGAGGAGCGGAGGCGAGCGATCCTCGGGGCGGCGGCGGAAGAGTTCGGGGAGCGAGGATTCACGGGCGCTTCGTACAACCGGATCATCGAGCGCTTAGGGCTCTCGAAGGGGGCGATGTATTACTACTTCGCCAACAAGGATGACCTGTTCGAGACGGTGCTGGAGACGGCGCTGAGCGAGTGGTTCCGCCACGTGGGGCTCCCGGCCTCGTCGGAGGACGCAGCATCGTTCTGGGCAAGCTGCGAGGAGACCTACGAGAAAAGCCTTCGGTTCATGCTGTCGGACCGGATCAACGGGGCGCTCTGCCTGGCGATCACACGGGCCAGAGAGCGTCTTGACGGGCACCCGGCGCTCCTTGAGCTGAACCGTCGCATGCGGGAGTGGACAACCACGCTGGTACGCCACGGGCGGGAGGTTGGAGCGATTCGCAATGACGTACCGGAGGCGCTGATGGTGGAGGCAGCGATGGCGCTGATGGATGCGGCCGATCGCTGGCTAGCCTCGTGCTGGTCCGAGCTCTCCGAGGAGAATGCAGGGGAGATCGCGCGCTCCATGATGGATCTTTTCCGGGGGATCGCTACGAAACCCCCCGCTCTCACGAAGACCAACCCTTGACGTTCCCGAGAGGTAAAAAGATGACATCCCCCCCCACAGATCCCCGCCGCGCACCAGGCCCTGAAGGCATCCTCGGACTAAGGAATTTCCTCCGCTTTGCTACTCACCCGCTCGACTGGCTCCGTGAGCTAGCCGATCGCTACGGCGACGTGGTCGAGATCAAGATCGCCGGAAAACCCTGGTTCCTGGTGAGTCACCCGGAGCACATCGAGGAGGTCTTCGTCAAGCATGCGCGGGTTATGCTTCGGGACGAGTACGCAGAAGTGCTCCAGCGAGCACTGGGGATGGGGCTGCTGACAAGTGACGGAGAACTCTGGAAACGCCAACGACGTTTGATGGCGCAAGCATTCATCCCGAAGCGGATCCAGAGCTACGCAGACACGATGGTGCGGGTGGCAGAGTCAGGACTTGCGCAGTGGCACCATGGGCAAGTGAAGAACCTGCACCGGGAGATGTCACGGATTACCCTGGAGGTGGTGGCGGAGGTGCTCTTTGGAACCGGGGTGACTCCAGAGGAGACAGAGCGGGTGGGAGCAGCGATGGAGGTCATTAATGAGTTCTTTGCCAACAGCCCTGAGGAACTACTCAAGCTCCCCGCTTGGGTTCCCACCCCTCGCAACCGCCGGGTCAATCATGCGATTCGGCAGATCGATGACGTGGTTTATCGAATCATCGCCGAGCGCCGCGCTGCAGCTCCCCGGGATGATTTTCTCGGAACCCTTTTGGCGGCTCAGGACGACGACGGAGTGAGGATGAGTGATCAGCAGCTCCGAGATGAGGCGATCACCCTCTTCTTGGCAGGCCACGAAACCACCGCCCTGGCTCTAGCCCACACGTTGTTTTTGCTGAGCACTCACCCAGACGTAGAGCGGAAGCTCCATAGGGAAATTGTTGAAGTTCTTGGGGGTCGCCTGCCCACCGCCGCAGAGACCAAGCAGCTAGTGTACACCGAGCGAGTGTTGAAGGAATCCATGCGCATCTTCCCACCGGCT
>JANWXX010000046.1 GCA_025057345.1 Polyangiaceae bacterium
GTTCACAAGTGCCTCGCTCCTTGTAGGAGGCCATCTCGAAGATGGTATCAATCGACTCCTTCTTGGCGTTCCCGATGAAGCCGCAGGTGTTGACCACAATGACAGAAGCTTGCGCCGGGTCGTCCACAAGCTGGTACCCCTTGCTATCGGCCACACCCACCATGACTTCACTGTCGACGCGATTCTTGGGGCATCCGAGGCTGATAAAGTAGATAGTCGTGGGAGCGTTGGCCATTCAGGGGTTCTTGCCGCCGGGAGTGGGGACATCGAGGATCTTAAAGTCATTTGGGTCATTGTCTGTATCGACGCCGTCGGGGCTACGTCCGATGCTTTGGCCAGGGGCAGGGGCAGGGGCCTGGCCGTCAGTGCCGTAGCAGACTTGGTCCACCAGGCTTCCACCTTTGCGTAGCTCAATGCAACCACCGTTGGCTGGAAAAGCCGGTTGGGGGAGCCCCTGATCGGTGGGTTTCCCGTCAGCACTGTAGGACTCTCCTCCGAGGACGAAACGCTTCCCCTTCTTGAAACCTGGTGAGACGCTCCCCCCCCAGATCTCAACGTTGTTGAAGAATAGCTTATACTCTAGGAGAGAAATTGCGCAGACTTCGTCGTCTCCTACGGCCAAAAGCTCCAGGAACTCATACTTCTCATCGACCTTGCCCCCCGCCTCTCGGGCCGTCATCAGTTCGTTGATCAATGGCTTGTTGAGGCAAGGTTTGGGCTGGTTTCCTCCTGTGCCTGCTGTGCCACCATCCCCGGCAGAGCCCCCTTGGCCTGCCCCTCCCTGGGCTGCCCCTGCCATTCCGGCCTCACCGCCCGAGCCTGCCCCACCACTTTGCCCCGAGGCACCGCCGTCACTACCAGCAGCACCACCGCCCCCGCCAGAGGCTCCGTCTCCCCCACCTTCCCCGGAGGCGCCGGCACTGGGTGGACCTCCAGCCCCCCCTCCCCCCAATACTGGCTCCTCATTGATTTTTGGCTCTGCCTTGGCACACCCCAACGCGGTCGCCCCTAGCAAAAGCCATCCAAGCAAGTACCTGCGCATGACACCCTCGCGAAGCGAGGTCGCGTACTTACTCAGGAAGCGTCTTGAAGCAAGCTCCTATCGACCATGCCCTCGAGAATCAGCGCAGATGAGCGATAGCCGCCGCCTCCAGAAGCATCGCCAACACCAACGGATCTCCGCTGTCACCCTTGCCCCGGACCTGGGTTTGCAAACGAGCTAGCCGATCTGCATCTCGCAGGAATAGTGGCTCACTTAGGGCAGCCGCCGCTTCCCGAAGGATTCCCTCCCGCTCAGCGAGCATCTGTATAGCCTCCAGACGATTCCCCTGGGCTACGAGAAACGATGCCTGAGCCAGCGTTTCTCCTGCAAGAAACCCCTGGACCGTGCGGGCTACGGATGGGTCAATACTACCTCCGCTCTCAGCATCGCTGGCAGCGTAGGTCAGGGTCAGTGGGAACTCCTCAGAGGCATTTTTTCTGGTGAGACGATCCTTGTATTTGACCTCGAGCAGGGCAACCGACTTGCTACCGACCCCCTCTGGGAGACGGAGCTTGAACAGCATAGCGTGACAGTCATCCCGGGCGAAGGCAGGGAAGAAGAGGCGCAAGCCACCTTCCTGATCGGTGGTGCGGTTCTCCTTGATCTTGTCCCGCTTGTGTGCCTGCTTGTCGGCAGCGATCTCCTGGGAGCGAACGACGGCGGCCTCTGCCTCGCTGAGTCGGCGAGAGCCATACACCTTGAGCAGCTCGACATTCGGTTTCAGACGAATACGGATCTCGACGCCGGTGGCTACTGGGTCGACGCGCTTGTCCAGTTCGGTCGTAAGTGCAGGAGCGATCTGCTCGCTGTCCCGCAGGTAGTAGTAGCCTCCAGCACCATCTGCCGCGATGGCACTCATGAGCGACCCATCGTAGTCGGTTCCAAGACCAAAAGAACTGGTCTGGATGCCGTCCTGAAACGCCTCGAGGGCAAGTTTGGCGAGTTGTCCTGGAAGGACAATTCCCTCGTTGGCCCGGCCATCAGAGAGGAGCAGCACAACTTTGACCGCATCCTCGGGGATGCCTTTGCTGCGAGCTTGTTGGTAACCAAGCTCTAGCCCAGCACCGATGTTGGTCCCTCCTCCCTCCTGGATCTCCTCGATGGTCTTCTTGATCTGCTCCCGCCTCGTCCCCACCGGCCCGTCGGGAACTACCACGCGGGCATCCGTGGAGAAGGTCACGAGGGAAAAGTCGTCGGTGGCTGCCAGTCTGTCCACCAAAACCTGGGCTGCCTTCCGGGCCTGCTCCATAGGCTTCCCAGCCATGGATCCGCTCACATCCAGCACGAGGTGCACCGAGAGGTGAGGGCGTGCAGCAGGAGCATCCGCTGAAGACCGGAGCGCGATGCGCAGGTGGATGGGACCACCTCCAGGCTGCAGCTTGGCCCGCTCCCAGTCGAACTTCATCGCTAGCGCCTTGTCCTTTGGAACCTCCATCGGTGGGGTGTAGCGAGCCCCCACGTCCGCCACGAGTTCCCGATCCGCAGGGGGAAGAAGCCCCTGGGAAACTGCCGCCTCAAAGGCGCTGAGATGACCTCCGCCAGGCCGATAGGTCGTGGCGAATCGCCCGTTCGGATCGAGGGCTACCTCCCCCTCCAAGGTAAAGGTGCTAGGAGACTTTGGCCTCGCGATTCCTCCCGGAGCAGGAGCCAGGTCATCCGTATCACCACAGAGTGGATCCCCCGGCGGACATTGTCCACCTGCCTGCACCACTGCGGGCTTCGGGGTTCCGGTCACCTTGGCGGTCTGTGCCGTCTTCCCTTCCATCGGCCTAGCTAGCTGGACCGGCGGAGGGGCCGCTGCCTCCTGGGCCACATGAGGCGCCGAGCGATTCATGGTGAGGAAGGCAGCCCCAACAGCCACCAGCACCAGAGCGCCAAGACCCATCAGGATCGCAGGGCTACGGGCAGAGTTCGTAGGCTTCTTGGCGGAGGGTGGGAGCATAGGGGATTGGGCCATCGTCTACTTCAGCGAGCAACTCGCAGTGTAGACGGACGGGGGAGAGAAAAGAACCTCAGGATCTCCCGTCAGCCTCCGATGGCGCGCATGGAAACCTCGGCAGCGGTAGACTCGGTGCAGCCCTTCCAGATGCGTCCGTCAGGTTTGAGCGCCCAGGCCTCTGCGACAGCGCGCTCAATGGCGAAGATATCTCCGGAGCGGGCGGGCAGGGAGGCGTCCACACCGTCGTTGGTGGCTAGGCAGGGGCGAAGTACACCATTGGAAGCTACCCGGAGCCGATCACATCTCTCACAGAAGGTGTCGCTGGTCCCCGAAATGAAGCCCACGCGACGATCCGGGTCGTGGAGCGCGCGCCGGTAACGAGCAGGCCCCCGGTCCGGGTCTGGTACGGCATCGCCTTGGACCAGGAGCGGAGCAAGGCACTCCTGCATCTCCCGGGCAGTCACCAGGACGTTGTGCGGAAGGTTTGCGCCCTCTCCGACGCGCATCACCTCGATGAAGCGGGGGGTGATCCCCCGGCCCCAGGCCCAGTGGGTGATCGCCTCCAGCTCGTCATCGTTACATCCACGGAGTATGACCGTGTTGATCTTCACTTCGTCGAAGCCTGCGGCAAGGGCAGCATCGAGCCCATCCAGGACGCGCCCTAGATGCCCTCCACGGGTGAGTTGGAAAAATCGTTCAGGGATGAGGGAATCCAATGAGATCGTGATGCGTCGGAGACCCGCCTGTCGCAACGGCAGAGCCAGAGAAGCAAGGCGTGTCCCGTTGGTAGTGAGCGCTAGATCCTCAAGTGCCAGCTCCGCTAGATGGGCTACCAGCTCGACTACCCTTGGATGCAGCAACGGTTCACCCCCGGTCAAACGAACCCGCCGCACCCCAGCCCGCACCAGCCCTTCCATCATCGCTTTCCAAGCCTGATCTTCTAGGCGCTCCTCCAGGTATCCGTCCTTACGGTGGGGGCGACAGTAGACACAGGCCAGATCGCAGCGATCGGTAAGGGAAAGCCTTACGCTCCGAGGAGGTCGTGGATGCACGGCCACAGGAGCAGACTCTGGTAGGAGTGGCAGTCGGTGGGAGGCAAGAGCCACGGAAATAGGCTAGGCTCTTCCTTGCTCCGGTGCCAGGGACTGCGGTGCCCTCCCCCCGGAGAAGTTCTCTCCTCGGATCGCTATCATGACATCCCCCACGATTTCGATCCTGTATTTTGCAGCCCTCCGCGACTTGGCTCGCTGCTCCGAAGAAACCCTGCCCCTCCCCCCAGCAGTGAGGCATGTCGCTGATCTGCCCGCCTTCCTCGCGCTCCACCGGCCCGTCTTCGCCGGAAGGCTTGGCCAAGTGAGGATTGCTCGCAATGAGCGCTTCGCTGACCCCGATGAACCCGTCCTGCCGGGTGACGTGATCGCCTTGATCCCACCGGTTGCAGGAGGGTAGATGGGAGCGGGGTGCAGGGATGATGTCCGGCGGAAAACATTTGGACCGGTGGAGGTGCTCTTATGGTGGTTCCCCATGGAACGATGCTACTGGATGAGTTCAACGCTCCGGACAATGCAGCGATGGGTGAAGGACACCTACTGGTAGCAATTCCGTATGGCGCCTGCAGGAATGCGGATCGTCACCTTGCTCTTGCGCCTCCCCAAGGCTGCTGGAATGGTAAGGTACATGGTTGACCCAGGTGATCTCGTGCCCCTTGACGAACGCTTCACTCGCCAATTCAGGCGCTGGGCCGCCCGGGTGCGACGACGGGCCCTGCTGTCATCTGCTGTCACTGGGGTCGTCCTGGGCTTGCTTGTCGGTGCTGGATTGGCAGCCCTCCTGTGGAAGACCAGGTATGGGGCGCTGCGTCCTTGGTCCGCTGCAGTGGGGCTAGTCGGCGGTCTAGTCGGCGGCGTCTTCGGTTATCGACGCCGCTGGAGCGACCAGCAGATTGCCCTCTACCTTGACGGGCGGCTCCAGAGCCGCGAGGTGGTCACTACTGCCCTTGAATTTCGCGGCTCGAATCAGAGGTCTGTCGCGCTGCTGCTGGAGCAAGCCTCGTCGGCGCTAGAGCATGGCAATCCCCGATCCGTTCGTCTACCGGTATTTCGCCCGGTCCACAGTGCCGGGCCGCTTGCTGTGGGGGCCATCGCTTACCTGAGTGTGATCCCGGTGCCCCCGGCAACCATAGTGACTCCTCCACCGGGGATCGAACAGGTACGAAAAGCCGAAATCAAGGGACTGGAGAAGGTGGAGGCCCTCGCTCGACTCAAGACTCCCGATCCGGAGCAACGCCGTCGTCTCGACAAGATCGCCAAAGACGCCACCGAGCTTCGAGAGAAGCTCCGCCAGGGCACCGAGCGCCGGGAGGCCCTAGCAGAAATTGCTCGCCTCCAGGATGCCGTTCAGAACGAGCGCCTGTCTCTTGGTGACGGTGAACGGAAGCAGGGTCTCGAAGCTGCCCTTGACCGTCTCTCCAGGGAGTCACTCCTCAAGGAGGCTACCAAGGCACTGGGCGACCGAGACCTGATACGCTTCGACGAGGAAATGCAGAAGGTCGCCAATGCTCGGGAGAAGGAGGACCGAGAACGAGCGAGAAAAGCTCTTGAAGAAGCCGCCGAGGCTGCTCGCAAGCAGAAGGCGGAGGATGTAGCCCGGGCACTGGAGCGTCAGAAAGAGCTGCTGGAACAACGGAGCCAGAAAGCAGAAGAACTGCGGGCGTTGGGCGATGCCCTCAAAAACGCGGTACCCCCGGAGCAGCGCAAGGCACTAGAGCAGGAGGGAATCGACAGCAAGGACGCTCGCAAGGCTGCGAAGGCTATGGAAGATGCCCTCAGAAAGTTGTCCCCTGAAGAGAAGAAGCGTCTCGTAGAGAACCTGAAGAAACGGCTCCAGCAGGGGGATCTCTCCCCTCAGGCCCAGGATCAACTTCGCGAGCTGGCGAAGAACTTGGACACTCCTGAGGGACAAAAGCAGCTCGAAGATGAGCTACGTCGGCTTGCATCCGAGGAACTGGATGAGGGGGCCGAACTCCAGGAGGGGCTTGATGAGGCTCAGGAAGGGCTCGGCCAAGCTCAGGGCGAACTGGGGGCCATCCCCCTTCCAGGGCAGGGCTCTGGCGACAAGGGGCCAAAGGGCCATGGCCCTGGCGCTCAAGGCAACGATACCAGCCAGGGTGGCGAGGGAGGCCCTGGAGGCAATAGCCCGCGGGGGCAGAAGAACAATCATCAAGGTCAGTCCAAGGATGTGGATGCGCCAGAGCTACGGGCTCGTGCCAAGGCCCGGATGAATGGCAGCGCTCCCGGTGCTGGGATAACCCTGGGACGGACCGCAGGGCGGGAAGGTGACACGGCCAACCGGCAGGGAACCGGAGCACTGGGGCAGGTGGGTCCGTCGGAGGTGAGCGGGGTGGATAGCCAAGAGGTTCCAGAGGAATACCGGGAGCAGATCGGGCGGTACTTCCAGCCGTAGGCGCGTCAAGCGTGGCGCCAGGGCCATGGGCCGTGGTAGCCAGGAGATTAGGATGGCGCAAGCGAGTGCGACGAGCGTCTTGGAGGCGCGGCTAACGCAGGCGACAGGGGCGCTCCAGCGGCTCCGGCAGGCGTTGGGGCAGGTGGTGGTGGGGCAGGGGCCTGTGGTCGACCAGGTACTCTGGGGCCTACTGGCGGGGGGGCATGTATTGCTGGAGGGGGCTCCAGGGTTGGGCAAGACGCTGCTGGTACGTACCCTGGCTCAGTGCCTAGCATTGCAGTTCTCTCGGATTCAGTTCACGCCGGATCTGATGCCGAGCGACGTGTTGGGAACCAACATTCTCGTTACGGACGAGCGGGGAGGGCGTACATTCCAGCTTCACCGAGGGCCGATCTTCAGTCAGATCGTGCTCGCAGACGAGATCAACCGAGCGACTCCCAAGACCCAAAGTGCACTCCTGGAAGCCATGCAGGAGCATGCAGTTACCATCGGGGGTCAACGCTACGCTTTGGGGGAGCCCTTCTTCGTATTGGCTACGGAGAACCCCATCGAGCAGGAGGGAACCTACCCGCTGCCGGAAGCGCAGCTCGACCGCTTTCTGCTCAAGGTGCTGGTTCCATCACCTACGGAGGACGAGATGGTGGAGGTGCTCAACCGCACCACTGGCAAGGCTGGAGGCTCCCTGACACCGGTACTAGGTCAGGGAGAGGTACTGGAATTGATGGCGCTCTGCAGGGACGTGGTAGTGGCGGAGCCGGTGATGCGCTATGCAGCACGGCTGGTGCGAGCAAGCGACCCAGCAACGACGAACGTAGGGCTGGTGAAGCGGGCGCTCCGCTACGGGGCAGGTGTGCGTGGGGCCCAGTCGTTGACATTGGCGTCCAAGGCACTGGCCTTGTGCGAGGGACGGTTGAATGTATCCTTCCAGGATATCCAGCGGGTGGCGGCGCCGGTGCTTCGTCATCGGCTGTTGCGCTCCTTTGAGGGCGAGTCCGACGGAATCAGCACCGACCAGGTGGTGGCTGCTCTGATAGAAGAAGTTCCCATGCGCCCTGAGCAGGTCGAGCAGGCAGTGAGGCGAGGGTGAGGAGGCAACGGCGGTTTGCGACAGCTATGGTGCTGGTGGCGCTCCTTATCAGCGCCACGGCTAACGCCGATCTGTCGATGACGGCGCAGCCGCTCCTGGGTGTCGACTCTGCAAGCCAAGGCTGGACAAGCTATGCTGTTCGCATCGAGAGTACCGAGCCCGCTCCGGTCAAAGGGCGAGTTGTGCTTCGCAGCGAATCCCTCAAGGGCGCTCTGGTCAGCGAGGCCTCAGTTACCCTGCTACCGGGAGCACCGGTGCTGGTGCGCCTACCTGCACTCGCCCAGGAAGCCTGGAGCATCCAGGCAGAGCTCTTGGATGCTCAGGGACGGAGGCGTGCCGGTCAGTCCCTCATTACCCGGAGCCAGGAGGATCTGCTGCTGGTGGATCTCCACTCCCCTTCGCGCCTGGTGGCGGTGCTTCGGGGGGTCAAGGTACCGACCCTCTACCAAGACAAAGCTCACCGAGGGTCATCCGCTCGCACGCTCCTGGTAGGCTCGTCCTGGATCGATCCGATCACCGGAGATCCGATCCTGCCGCAGCGAGCGAGTGAGTGGGGGATGGCGACGGCAGTGCTGGCGCCTTCCGGTTTGCTGGCAAGGCTCGGGGGGCCTGAGCAGGAGGCGTTGGCCGGGTACGTGTTGGGCGGTGGGACGTTGGCAGTGGTGGTGGAGCGTCCTGAGGATCTTCGGCAAGGGTTCTTGCCCACCTTGGCCGGTGGTCCTCTACGGGAAGTGGGAACTGCGGAGTACCTGAAGCGGTTTCCCTCGGAACTCCCTCAGGAGAAGTCGAAGAAAGGGCGAGAGACCGTGACTCCTACGAAGGAAGTCGCGGAGGCACTCAAAGCGTACTCTGGGGGGAACACCAGGCCGAGCGATCTAGGAACGAGCGCGCCTTACGGGCTGGGGGAGCTTCACTTGCTGCCCTTCGATCCCTCAAAGGCCCCGGAGGTCGAGGATCCCTGGGTCCAGGCCCGCTTGATCGAGCTGGTCCGTCACGCCTGGGATCGACATGCTTTTGTGGCGATGCCCTTGGGGGTCTTGCCGGACAGGGGGGGGCGCGAGGCGATACGCAAGCAGCTTGATCCGAACGAGAGCGGCCGGTGGTCGATTTTGGTGGCCGTGATGCTGCTGCTGTTCTACGCAGTGGGAGCAGGGCCAGTGAACTTCTTCCTCGCGTCTCGGGCCGGGAAGCCGCTACGAGCTCTGCTGTTGCTGCCCTTGCTGTCGGCGGCGGCCTTCTTCGCGGTGGTGGGGCTGGCGCTGGTCACCAAGGGGGTACAAGGGGAGGCTAGGCGCTTTGGGTTGATCGAAGCCGCAGGCGGGATGAGCCGGGGTACCATCCGTCGGTTCCGCGGGTTCTTCACCCCGATGGCGCAGCAAGTGGTGGTAGGGGCGAGCAGCGAGCAGGGGCTCCCCGTCCTCCTGGGGAACGAGGTGGGGGCCACGACGACGTTGCAGGTTGACCGGGGCGTTGTCGAGCTGCGGAACGTCCCGATACTCCCCTGGCAGACCTTGGTTATCTCTGAGGAGGACATCGTGCCGCTTCAGGGAGGTGTAGCCCTGGTACCCGAGCAGGGTGACGTACGGATCACCAACCGGCTGGGGCGCGATCTCCGAGGGCTGGTGGTGCAAGTGCCTAGTCGCGGGCTCTACCACCTGCCTACCCTGGCCGACGGGGCCACGGTGTTGGCCTCGTCAGGCGAGCTGCTGACTTCCCTGGGTGTCTCCCATACCATGGCCGGTTTGCTACCCGTTCATTTGCTGTCTGCGGCGGTATTCAAGAGCGCCGTCGAAAAGGATAGCAGAGGGCTGGAATCTGCTTGGAGAGCTCTGGAGAATGCCTCGGGACGCGCGGTGGACTGGTGGCCTGAGGGGCAGCCAGTACTGCTGGCTCAGATCGATGGAGGCGAGGGAGTCAAGTATGATCAGGGGTTGAAGGTGATCCGAGATCGGACCTTGCTCCGGGTCGTAGGGTATGGGGGGGAGCCGTGAGCGCAACGGTGCCAGCGATCCGGGTAAGGCACCTGTGGCATCGCTTTGCTGGGCAGGACGTACTGCGAGATGTGACCTTCGACGTGGGTCAAGGAGAGATCTTCGGCTTCATCGGGCCCAATGGGGCAGGGAAGACCACAACCATTCGGCTGATGGCGACGCTGTTGGAACCCATGGCTGGCCGCATTGAAATTGGGGGAATAGATGTGGCGATGGAGCCAGGGAGGGTACGGCGGATCATTGGATACATGCCGGATCACGCAGGGGTCTACGACCGAATCACCGTGCGGGAATACCTAGAGTTCTTCGCAGATGCGTTCCGTGTGGAGAGCCCTGAGGTGGTGGATGCAGTGCTAGAGCTGACTGGCCTAGAGAAGCTCCAAGACAAGCTGGTGGCCACGATGTCCAAGGGGATAAAGCAGCGGCTCCAGCTTGCACGGGTGCTGCTCCATGACCCAAAGATCTTGATCCTGGATGAGCCGGCGAGCGATTTGGACCCCCGTGCTCGGATTGAGATTCGTGATCTGTTGCTGGAGCTACGGGGTCTAGGGAAGACGATCTTCCTTTCGTCTCACATCCTGACAGAACTGGCGGACGTATGCACGAGTGTGGCCATTCTGGAGAAGGGGCGGATTGTGGTTGCTGGGCCGGTGGGTGAGATCGCCCATAGGCTAAGCCAGGCCCAGGGGAGGCCTTTGCAGCAAGGGGTCGCCCCGGCACTGGCGCAGCGGAGGGTCAAGCTCCGGGTGCTGGGGCCCGCAGAGAACCTGGGGCCGCTGCTCCAAGGTGCCTCTGGGGTTCTACGACTTGAGTTTCCCTCCCGGCAGGTCGCGGTGGTGACCTATGCGGGAGATGATGCATGGCTGGCAGGGATGATCCGCCACTTGGTGATGAGTGGAGCACCGATCATCGGGGTCGAGCCAGAGCGCACGGAGCTGGAGCGGATCTTCTTGGAGGCAACCCGCGGAGACCTACAATGAGTTTCCAAACCGGACGACACCTGGCCCCTGGCACTCCAGCCTCTTGGCTCGACCGGCTGTTGTCGGATCCTAACCCGATCTGGATCCGGGAGATGAAGCAGTCCGCTCGCCTCACCCGCACCCCGTTTATCCTTATGGGCCTGACGCTGATGATGGTGCTGATTATCGGCACCATCGGCGGTCTCATGAGCGAATCCAGCGATCCGGGGGTGATCGGTACGGCGATCTTCCACACCTTCTTCTCTCTGGCGTTTTGGGTGGTGACGCTAGCAGGGCCGGCTGTGGCAGCGAACTCCATCGCGTCAGAGCGAGAAGGGAAAACCTGGGAGGCACTCCAGCTCACGGGGCTCCCTCCGCCTGTGATCGCCCGGGGTAAGTTCCTCGCCGCATACACCAACATAGCTCTCTACGTGGTGATGGTAGCTCCGGTCGGAGCTATGTCCTTTCTCTTTGGAGGTGTTACTGCTCTGGAAACCTTGTTCGCTTTCGTCTGGTTGTTTCTGCTGGCAGGGCTAAGCGTAGCCTTCGGCCTAGCCATCAGCTCCAAGATGGAAAGCTTGCGCGGGGCGATCTTGGTCACCTTGTTCGTGGCGCTTGCGATAGTACCCAATGTGTTTCTTGGGCTGGGGGTAGGAGGTTCAGTGATGGCTCACCACATCTGGCCCTTGCTTCCCGAGGGGCCTCCGGTGTGGCTACCGGTGGCTTATGCCCGTGCCCCCTTTGACCTCCGCTACGTTGGTGTTCTGATCTTGGCGCCTGCAACGGCGGTGATCTTGCCTGCCTGGTTCCTCTACGAGGTAACTGTGGCAAACCTTACCAGCATCACCGAGGATCGCTCCACAGGGCTGCGTCGGTGGTTCCTGGTCACCTCTCTGGTGCTATCGGTCGGGGGCGGTGTGGTCAGTCTCGGTGCTGCATCGAGGGACAAACTCCTAGTAGCGTTGGCCGCCTTGTGTACCTACTTCGCCTTTCTGGCCATCTCGACCTTCGTCTTCCAGGGAGAACCCATCGGTCCGTCTCGCTGTGTCGAGTTGGAATGGGAGCGCAGGGGGGCTGGCTGGTGGGCTCGAGCCCTGGGGCCTGGGGTAATGCCGGCCGCTCGGGTACAGCTTATCTCAGGATTGGTCGGAGTACTGACACTACTTCCCGCAGCCGTGGGTGGGCTCAGCTTGGTGAAGGCCCGGAGCAGTGAGATCCTTGTGGTCCTTCTCTTTGGGTTCTACGGGCTCTGCTTCTTTGTCTTCCTTATCGGGTTTGCCTCCTGGCTCCGGGCTCGTACCTCTGGTCCTGCCGTGAGCCGCATCTTGCTGGCAGTAATCCTCTTCCTAGTATCTGTCGGCCCCTGGGTGCTAGCAGCCATGGTGGGAGCCATCACCCGCAGCTCATCTCTCCAGGATATACTTATCGCTTCACCCTCGCCCCTCTTCGCAGTTGCCGCTGTTGACGAGCTCCGCCAATCCTCCTCTCCAGAGCGTGTGGTCCTCGTTGCGTCGATCTGCGCACTCGCTTGGGCGCTCCTTGGTCTGGGACTCCTCGGTAGCGCTTCCCTCCGCTGCGAGCGCATCATCCGTGAACACAAGAAAGCTCTTGCCGAGAGCGACGCCTTCCTCCGGGCGGAGGATGAGGCTGCCCAGGCCTCCTCACCCTAACCCTGCGAGGCCCCCCGATGACACCCTCCCAGATTCTCAGCCTCGCGGTGGTGGGCGTCGATTTCTTGATCGTGCTGGTGCTCATCCCCCGTGTGGTAATCCAGCGGCGCGAGTCAGCGGCGACCTTGGCCTGGATGTTGTTGATTCTGGTGGTGCCTATCCTCGGTGCGCTCCTCTACGCTGTACTCGGCGTCCAGAGGCTCCGGCGCCGACGTACCCGGCGGCGGCGTGCGCGCAGACGTCTCGACGCTAGCGCCGCTGCCCTCCGCTCCGAGCTGGCTCCCTTCCGCCTGGTTTCTCCAGGTTCCAGCGCTCTAGCCTCCCTCGCGCGGAGCTACTGCGTCGACTTGGAGGCCACCACCTCCGGGAATGAGGTGACCATCTACCACGATGGAGAGATGGCTTTCCAGGCTCTCTGCGAGGCAGTGGGGCAAGCCCAGCGATACGTTCATTTGGAGTACTACATCTTTCAAGACGACAGCACCGGACGAGCACTGCTGTCGTTGCTAACGGAGCGGGCTGGGGCTGGCGTCGAGATACGGTTGCTGGTGGATGCGGTGGGTTCCTGGAAGCTACGGCATTCGGTGTTGGCAGCACTGCAGGAGGCAGGAGGGCGGTTTGCTGAGTTCTTGCCGGTGACGATCTTGCGCCGCCCCTTCAGCGTCAATCTGCGTAACCACCGAAAGATTGTGGTTATTGACGGACAGACCGCCTTCACTGGCGGGATGAACATCGGGGATGAGTACCGGAGTAGGAACCCGGAGATCGGCCACTGGCGTGATACTCATGCTCGGGTTCGGGGCCCAGCGGCCCTGCGGCTCCAGGAGATCTTCGCCGAGGATTGGCACTTTGCCACCGGGGAGGACTGCATGCTGGAGCCCCGCACCGTCCACGTAGAGCCTCGGGGGGACGTACTAGTAGAAGTACTGGAGAGTGGCCCGGACCGCACCGCCGAAACCATCTACTACCGGATCTTTGTTGCCATTACTCGGGCTGAGAAGAGAGTCTGGCTGACCACTCCCTACTTCATCCCGGACCGCGCTATCTTCGTTGCCCTGGTCACCGCTGCCCAACGGGGGGTCGATGTCCGGTTGCTGCTCCCCAGCTGGTCTGACCATAAGTTTGTGCTCTATGCAGGCCGCGCTTACTATCAAGAGCTACTTCAAGCCGGCGTTCGGATCTTCGAGTATGGCCCCGGCATGCTCCACGCCAAGACCATGGTAGTCGACGATACCTGGGTCACCATTGGCTCGGCTAACATGGATCGGCGCAGCTTTCACCTCAACTGGGAGGCCAACCTGATTCTCCTTGATCCCGACATTGCTGCGGCCATGGCCTCCCGATTCGAGCGGGATCTGGTACGTGCTCGCTCTGTCGAGGCTCCCTATCGCCCTTCTCTCCCCAAACGCTTTGGAGAGTCTGTCTGTTTTCTCCTGGCGCCACTGCTTTGACGGGGAAGGTGCTGCACTCCCGTGGCGATGGTAACGGATGCCCCATGAACGAGCTGACGGCAATCATCCTAGCGGCGGGACAAGGCAAGCGAATGAAAAGCATGCTCCCCAAGGTACTCCATACGCTAGCGGGTCTACCGATGATTCACTACGTGGTGGAGGCCGCGGCTGCGGCAGGGGCCCGGGACGTGGTGGTTGTGGTAGGGCATGGGCGAGAGGCCGTGAGCGCCTACTTGCACCATGCATTCGGTGATTACGTCCGGATCGCCGTGCAGGAGGAGCAACTTGGCACCGGGCATGCGGCTCGCTGTGCCCTCCCCCTGCTCCCTTCGGAGGCCCGCGGTGTGTTCCTGCTCTACGGTGACACGCCCTTGATCGATGCATCTTTGCTTCATAGGCTGGCGGAAACTTGGCGTCGGCAGCCTGGGGCAGCCCTAGGTCTGGTCACCTGCTTTCTGGAGGATCCGACCGGCTACGGCAGGGTCATCCGCGATGAAGAAGGCCGTGTTCTGCGGATTCGCGAGCAGCGAGATTGCTCCGCGGAGGAGGCAGCGGTACGGGAGGTCAACCCGGGAGTTTACCTCTTTGACGCTGAGTTTCTTCGAGAGACGTTGCCGGAGCTTCGCGCGCAGAATGCTCAGGGAGAGTTCTACCTGACGGACACCGTGGAGATGGCAGCTCCTAGGGGGATGGCAACCGTGAGCAGCTCGGCGGATCAGCTCCGCGGGATCAACGACCGAGCTCAGCTTGAAGAGGCTGAGGAGGAAATGTTCCGAAGGATCGCCGCACGGTGGCGCAGGGAAGGGGCGACGATTCGGGGGAGCGCCAGGGTAGATGCGACTGTGACCCTGGCGGAGGACTGCATCATCGAGCACGGTGTTGTCCTTCGGGGCAAGACAAGGATAGCACGAGGTGCCCGGATCGACGTAGGGGCGGTACTGGAGGACAGTGAGGTCGACGAGCGAGCAGTAGTGAAGCCCTACAGTGTGCTGATCCGCTCGAAGGTCGGTCCGGGAGCACAGGTTGGTCCGATGGCCCATCTGCGTCCCGGGAGCATCCTCGGAGAGGACGTTCACGTAGGCAACTTCGTCGAAACCAAGAATACGGTGATGCACCGGGAAGCCAAGGCCAACCATCTTGCATACCTTGGGGACAGCGAGATTGGGGAGGCGTCGAACATCGGCGCAGGGACCATCTTCTGCAACTACGACGGCTATCAAAAGCACAAAACAACCATTGGAGCCAGGGTGTTTGTAGGTTCCGACTCGCAGATCGTAGCGCCTGTCACCCTGGGCGATGGCGCCTACATCGCTACCGGAACCACAGTGACCAGGGACGTCCCCCCGGATGCCTTGGCCATTGGCCGCACGCCCCAGCAGAACAAAGAGGGGTATGCGGTCCGTCTCCGGGAGCGTCTCAAGGCACAGGCAGAGACCGCAAAGGCGAAGCTTGGCTTACTTCTTGATCTTGGCAAGGAGCGCCTGATAGCCGACCTGAAGCGCGCGATCCTTGCTTTGTGTGGGGTCTTCGGGAACATCCCGAGACATACCTGAATCAGGAGGGGAAGAGGGGAGAGAGGAAGTCGGAGCACGAGGGGGATGGCTTGACGTTTCGTGGTCCTGGGGAGGGAGGTGATTTTCTAGGTCTTTTTCTCGGAAGATTCGGGTTCCAGGGGGGCCGAGGGGGGCCTCGACAAGGAGATCGGGGGTGATGCCGGTGGCCTGGAGAATGCGACCTCGTGGAGTGGTGTACCGCTGGGTGGTGAGTTTCATCCCGTTGCCGCCCCCCAAGTCCAAGATGGTCTGAACACTGCCCTTCCCAAAGGTTGGGGCACCAACGATGGTGGCGCGCTGGTGGTCTTGGAGAGCACCGGCGACCAGCTCGCTGGCGCTCGCGCTGAACTCGTTGACTAGGACAACGACTGGTAGGGTGATCAGGGAGCCTCCGCGGGAGGCGGAAACCTCCTCGACAACCTTGCCCCGGTGGCGGGTGGCGTAGATCACTCCATGGTCCAGAAATTCATCGGCGATGGCAGTCGCCTGATCCACGAGTCCGCCGGGGTTGGAGCGCAGGTCAAGGAGCACCCCAGTCAGGGGGCGAGAGCTCAGGGAACGAAGGTGAGCGAGGGTACGAAGAAATTCGGTTGAGGTAGTACTCTGGAACTGCTTGATCCGGAGGTAAGCGATATCCCCTACCAGACGACGACCCACCACGCTCGCGACGCGGATGATCTCCCGGGTGAGGGTCACCTCCCGGGGGTGTGTGTCGGCAGGGCCTAGCAGGGACAAGCGTACCTTAGTCCCAGGCTCTCCACGCATCTTCTTCACGAGTCGGTCCAGGGAGAGGCCGCGGATCGACTCGCCTTCAATGGCAAGGATGCGGTCGCCGGAGCGAACGCCGGCACGTTCGGCAGGGCCCCCCTCGATGGGAGCAACCACGAGCACCTGCTCGTCCCGAAGCTCAACCTCGACACCAACACCAGCGAATTTGCCTTCGGTTTCGCTCTGGAAGATGGCGTTTTCTTCGGGAGGGAGGTAGGCCGAGTGAGGGTCCAGCTCGGCTACCATGCCTTTGATGGCCCCGGTCAGCAGTCGATCCCGCTCCACCGGATCCACGTATTCGTTCTCGACCAGCGTGAGAACCCTGGCCATTTGTTCCACTATCGCGTAAGGGCTCTGGTCGCCGGGGCGAGCCCGGGCCGTCCCGGCGAAGAATACCCCCCCCATAAAGGAGACGGAAGCCAGGGCCAGAGCGCCGAGGAGGAGCGTCCTGCTCCGGTGTTTTCCCTGTGGTCGATCTGAGCTGAATTGCGTATGGTGGGGGCTAGTTCGGTACATACGACTCCTTCTTCTTGAGCAGTTCCTAACGATTGTACCTCCCACCACCTCACCTACGGAGGGGCCTCAGTGTCCGACAAAGAAAGCGCATCGAAGTTGCCCATTGACAACAAGACCGATAAGCGCAAGCAGAGCCTCTATTTCCCCGAGTCGATGCTCCAGGAGATCAAGGAAGAGGCGGCTCGCCTGGACCGATCGCTTTCCTGGATCGTGCAGCGTGCCTGGAAGATCGCTCGGACGGAGATCAAGAAGCTTCCTAGCGTGAACGACGTGGAGGGCGGTGAGGACGACGACACGGGGGAATGACTGCGGATCGATCCTCTCCCCTGGAACAATTTGTCCGAGCTGCGGACGATACCAGGCTTTACCTCCGCTACCATAGCCGGGGGGGCTCCCCTCTCTGGAAGAGCGCTCCTCTTTCGGCTGGCACCCCTTCCGTAAGGCCGGCACCGCCTGAGCCCTCCTCCCACCTGCCTACGGCTCTCCTTTGTGATGGCATCGCCTGCGATGGCTTTGTATGGAAGTACCTCTGGGAGCCTCTCTCCGCATGGCTCCCTGTAGCCCACTGGCACTA
>JANWXX010000470.1 GCA_025057345.1 Polyangiaceae bacterium
GGGATGGCTCCGATACCTATCTGCAAGGTGGCTCCATCCTCGATCAGCGGAGCGATCAGCTCACCGATCTTGTCCTCCACCTCCCCAATCTCCGTAGGTTCGGCCTCATGGAGGGGCCGATTGGTAAGGGTAAAGGCATGGATCCGTTCCAAAGGCACGGAGCTAGCCCCATGAGTGCGAGGCATCTGCTCGTTGATCTCTGCGAGGACGATCTTCGCCGTATCCACGGCGGCGCGGGCCGCATCGACAGAGGTACCGAGGGAGCAGATACCGTGGCGATCCGGTGGAGAGAGCTGGACTACCGCCACATCAAGAGGGATGCGCTTTTTCCGAAAGAGGCCGGGAATGTCGGATAGAAAGACCGGGATAAAGTCTCCTCGTCCCTCGTTGATCAAGGAGCGAGCTCCAGGGCCGGTAAAGAACGAGACGGAACGTACCCGCGCCTCCATGCCTGGCTCGGAAAAGGGGTAAGGCCCTGCCGTGTGCAGGTGGTAGATGCGCACCCCTTCAAGGCGAGTGTTGCGCGCCAGCGCCTCCAGCAGGGGGGTCGGCGTCGCCGCAGCACCGTGGACGAAGACCCGGGCTCCGCTCTGGACTGAGGCCATTACTTCGTCTGCAGAGCAAGCCCGAGAACGCCAGGAAGGATCCAACATGACAGGACTAGACCACAACCTGTCGCTCTTGTCTCGCCCTGGCAGCATCGGTGGAGGCGCTATCCTGAGCGCCGATCAGCTTCATGCGGGCCTGAGCCTCCCGGCCGGTGGAGATATCCCGGGCGCGCACTTGGAGCAACCCGTCGGTGTCGATCTCGAACGTAACAGAAATCTCAACTTCCCCCCGAGCGGCTTCTCTTATCCCGGTTAGCTCTAGCTCGCCCAGCACCGTGTTTTCCCCGAAGCGCTTGCTCTCCCCCTGAGCCACTCGCACCCGCACCACCCGCTGGTTATTGGAGGCGGTGGCGAAGATGCGCGTACCATCGCAAGGGATAGGGGTATTCCGTGCAATGATGGTGTCGCAGTAGCCACCCACTGTTTCTACCGAAAGACTTAGCGGAGTGACATCGATCAGCACCGGCGCAGCGACCCGGGGTGGCGGCGCCGGTGCAGGGGGAGGCGCTGCCGGAGGAACCACCGGCGATGGGAGTGCCACGGTGGAGCTCTTGCGCGCTACCGGTACCGGCGAGGGCGAGGCTACAGGTAGAGGCGGTGGTGCAGGAGAGGTCAGCGCCGGAATCAGATCAAGGGGAGGTATATCCGCTGCTTGGTCTGCGGTCGTAACGCGGGGAGAAGGACGTGCGGGGGGGGCCTCCGGGGACTGAGGAGGAGGGAGAGCAGCCGCTGGGATCTCTCCACCGGATGGCGAAGTGGGCAGTGTTCCCCGGGGAGGCTCGGGGGCCACACCGATGAGCGGCAAAACCGCGACGGGGGACTCCTCTGGGGGGCGAGCCAGGGCACTTCTGGCCTCGGCGCCAAGGGAGAGCTTGGTGGGACCTGCAGGGGGGCGAGGCGGAGGCTCCGGAGCCACGTAATCCGCCGTGTTCGGGGCGCGATCGGTCATAGCTCCAGGAAGCCCAGGGGGTAGGTTGTGCTGCATCGGCGGTGCCCCCCCGTAGATAAGGGTGGCATTCCGGCTGCCACCGCCGAGCCCTCGTGCAGTGGTCGGCTGCCTCAGGGCAGCGGGGTCTGTTCTAACTCGGCCTGCTTTCTGAGCGGCCTCCCCCAAGCCACTAAGGGTGGGGATCTTCCGCTCCCCTGGATCGTGTTGGGAGCGGCGGGGCTCCTGGGAGGTGAGGGCCATGGCCTGGATGGCAGCACCGATGGCCACCACCTCATCGGGGCTCACACGTGCCAGAGGTTCACGCCCAAAAAATTCGGCGACTCGCTGACGAACCATGGGGATCCGAGTGCTACCGCCGACCAGGATCACTTGGTCGAAATCCCGGGGCGAGCATCCGGCCGTGCGCAGTGCCTCCCGACAAACCTGGAAGGTTCGGTCGACCAGAGGAAGGATGAGCTTTTCTAGCTCAGGTCGGGACAGGGTGTAGTCGAGCCCCAGAGGGTGCCCCCCGGTGCCGAAGGCGATCTCTCGGAGGGAGACGGTGGCTTGCGTATCCTGGGAGAGGCGGTGCTTGATGGTTTCAGCAGCTGCCCGGATATGCTCAAAGACCTGGAGATCGCCCCGCGGATCGTAGCGGTGTTGGCGGAGGAAGGCCTCGCAGATCCGGTCAGCGATGGCGAGATCCACGTCGTCACCGCCCAGGAAAGTGTCGCCTGCAGTAGCAAGCACTTCGAAGACATGACCGGAGAGGTCGAGGAGAGTGACATCGAAGGTGCCGCCACCGAAGTCATAGATGGCGATTCGCTCATCATTCGATTTCCCATAACCGTAGGCCAGAGCGGCGGCGGTGGGTTCGTTGAGGATGCGGAGCACCTCCAGACCAGCGACTCGACCAGCAACTTTGGTAGCAGCCCGCTGCAGGTCGTTGAAGTTGGCAGGAACCGTAATAACCGCCCTCTCCACCGGCTGCCCCAATGCAGCCTCCGCCACGGACTTCGCCTTGCGCAGCACGTAGGCGCTGATCTCGGAGAGCGTATAGGTTTCCCCCCGGGCAACGACCATCACCGCATGGCCGGGACCTTCCCGCAGGTCGAAAGGAGCCCGCTCCCGAGCTCGCTGCACATCCTCAGAGGCCCAAGGGCGCCCAATGAGCCGCTTGACGCTGTAGATGGTGTTCTGCGGATCCTGGAGTCGTCGCTCCTTGGCAGCCCTGCCTACCACCACCTGCCCGGAGGGGTGGAACGAAACCACCGAGGGGATCAGACGCTCACCCGACTCGTCCGCCAGCGCAACGGCGCGCCCATCCCGCACATGAGCCACCACCGTGTTCGTCGTCCCGAGATCGATGCCAACCACCGCACTCATGGGGTATTCATCCTTCCTTTCCCATCGTAGTTGGTTCCGGAGTCTGAGCTGAAACTTCCCGCTCGATTTGTGCCAGCGCCTCGTCGTACCATCGAGAAACCTGCCTTTCGAAGGGCCACATCCACCCGTAAGATCCTCCTGTGAATTGTTCGAGGATGTACTCGCGCAAGTGGACGCTCCGGGCCGCAGCGAGACCCCTTAGCTCAGCGGTCGCCCGAAGCGTCTCAGTGTAAGCCTCCCACTCGATACGGGCGCGGCCATAGGCCAATCCAAGGGGAAAAAACGGTACGAGGTAGAGAAAGACCATACCTGGGGCCGTGTAGCGACGGAACTGGCGCAAGTGGACGCGCTCGTGGCGCAAGATGATCACACGGTCGATCTCGTCGGAATTCTCCCAGCCTTTGGGGGTGTAGAGGGTATGGAAGAGAACAGTATAGTAGTGTGTAAGGTAATCCTTTTGATGGCCGAAAGTGATGATCTTCAGGACAAGATCGATGACCCGGGAGAGGAAGCTTACCTCCTTGGATACCACTCGAAAGCGGGGGAACTCTCGGCGGATCTCAGCGAGCAAGTCATCTGTCAGGCTCACGATCCTTCCATGGTAGCGTGAAGGACGCGGGGAAGCAGTTCCCGATTTGACCCACCCAGACGAAGAAGAACAAAGACTCTCATGCGCAACGAGGTCGTGCTCACAGTGCTGTTCTGCATCGCTACAGCGGTAGCGATCGCAGTACGCCGACTCAAGATCCCCTACACGGTAGCTCTGGTGGTAGCTGGCATCGTGCTTGGGTCCATCCACGTGCTCCCGACGTTCCACTTGACGAAGGAACTGATGTTCGCCGTCTTCCTTCCTGGTTTGATTTTCGAGGCCTCGTTCCATATGG
>JANWXX010000471.1 GCA_025057345.1 Polyangiaceae bacterium
CCGCTCGTGGACCCTGCGGCAGAGGCCACCCCACTCACAGCTGTCTGCTGTGCCCTCGCCCCTGCCCCCCCCAACACCACTACGAGGAACCCTGCCGCCGCAGCCCACCTCACGCACTCACCCCCAAGGCCGCTGCAAGCTGACGAAGGGACTCCTGCCCACCCAGCAAGTGGAGCACTCGCCCCCCCGCACCATCCACGCGGAGGTTGCGCAGGAAGAACATCGCACGTTCCCAGGACACCTGGAGCAACTCAGCTCGGGGAATGCACAAGGTCTGTGAGGAGAACGAACCTGACACACCGTGGAGAGTTACCTCCAGCCCAGACCAGGTCGGGGTGAACCGAAGATAGCGGTCGGAGAGAGCCACAGGACCACCCGCGAGGGGCTGGCCTGGCCCCCACACAATCAGGCGCCAGGGCGGAGCCACCAGGCGCTCGCCGGGCTCCAGAGGCCCAGGGGCAGATTTGTCAGAACAGTTCTGGTGACGCAGCATCGTACAAACTCTATCGGAAGGCTTGCCGACTCCCTTGACCGGGAGCCTTCAGGGTTTGCCCTGTCTGACCGGGAACCTCAAGTTCCTGTTATCCGGCGCCTCCTCCACGACACTCCAGCTTACCGCGAGCCGCTTTGCCTCCTGAGCACGAGTTTCCTCTAGGATCTCCCACAGAATCGCCGCGTCGGTCTCGGCGAGGGGGCTCGACTCAATAGACTCAATCGCTTCATCAGCCTCCCGATCTGGCGGGAGATCAGGGTGCAGACGCTCGGCACATCCAGTGAATGCTGGGAAGGATTCCTCAGGTACACCAGAGCGACGTAGCGCTTCCCCGAGGGAGTGCATCATGGCATCCCCGAAGCGTACAAAACACTTCATGATCCAGTAACGGTAAAGAGGCTGGGGGAAGCGGAAGGTGAGCCGACGTAGCGACGCAAACACGGCACGCATCTCCTCGACTCGCTCATCGAGCCAAAAGTGAGCAAGTGCCTGAGAAGCGCTCCAGCCGGTCACTTCGTCAATTCGCAAATGTTCCCATTCCACATAACGCCGGTTCATTTCCGATGCATACAACCGGCTCAGTCGGTTGATCCCCCGCTCCAGGGGGGTCGATGGCGTCGCATAGGTCGTATCCAGGAGGAACCAGTCCGCACAGGCCCAGCTATCGACCACCCACTGGAGCAACACGATCCGAGCCACTCGCTCAAAGTCCCCAGGAGGAGCACTACGCAACCAGACATTGAACGGAGCTTCCCAGAGAGAGGCGAAGGCCTCGGTGCGGGCACGAGCCAAAGCAGCCCATTCGCCGGAGGGCGAGGAGGGATGATGAAAGGAGAACGTATGGCTCACATCCTTGGGGCGATCCGGCCGGAGCGAGGCATTGGCTCGGCCCTCCCGGGCAGGCTCGAAGCGCCAAGAACCATCTCGCCGGGCGCGGGCAAGCCCCAGCCAGGAAGTAAAGTGCAGATCGAAGATCGCAAAGACCCGGTCCACCAAGCGTACCGCCGTCGAGCGTCGGTCCTCTGGAAGAGTGACACCATAGAACGCTCGCTCATCAGCGTTCTGGAGGTGGCCTGTCTCACGGTGCAGGTGGTACCTACCGTAGTACGGGTAATCCAGCCCCGTGCGAGCAGCGAGCCGCTCAATGATCGGGACCGTCCTGCGAAAAAACACGTTCCCTGCCTCCTCCATAGACTCGATGATCGCAAAGCGCAGGAGCGGGTCCGGGTTCTCAAACACCATGCGCGTCAGTTCGAAATCAGCACGCCGCCCCTCGAACGTGGCCTCGCTTGTCTGCCACCAGTACAGATCCCGTGGGGCCCAGCCCAGCTGCTCGTCGAGACCCAGCGCAACCCAGTCTTTGAGGAACAAGCGAGAGTGGGTTGCATCCTCCCGAGCGTGGGCGTTGAGCCCCTCCTCAAGAGCGTTGGATGGTTGAGGGTAGATGATCCAGTAGAGGTTCAGATCGCGAAAGCCCATGACAAAGTCGATGGCCATGGGAGAAAACAAGAATGCCTGCTCAGGAGGAAGAGTTGGATCCTCCAGCCACTCGGTAAAAAGCGGATGCGAGGCGAGGTGTCGGGCCTTCTCGCGCACATGACGAGCGATGGTCTTCATGCAGATGCGTATCCAGGAGTCAGGAGAAGAGAGAGAAGGCAATCTGAACGTAATTGACCGATCAGAGTGCTGGAGCCAGCGCCTCTCCCTCCGCAAGAAGCCCAGGGAGGCCGCCCGTATGGAGGAATAGAACGCGCTTACCGAGGAGGGAAGGGTCCGAGGCGACCAGACGCGCCAGGGTGAAGAACGCCTTGCCGGTGTAGACCGGGTCGAGGAGGAAACCTGACGTACGTGCAACATCGACCAGGAAGCGGAGTTGCTCCGGCGAGGAGACTCCGTAGCGAGGCCCCTTCCATCGATCTTCAAACGTGAGAGGAGCGGGAGGTGGCAAGGTGGAGTCGAGGGCGCGAGCCTCCTCGCAGATCCTAGCGAAAACCTCCTGAAAATAGGCGCTGGAGTCGCAGACTGCGGCAGCGACAACTCGGTCAGCAACCTGGAAACGGGCAGCCCCCAGAGCAACTCCCGCGGCTGTTCCTCCAGAGCCACAGGCGTGGACAACCAGGTCAAAGGGTTTTCCCCCTCCAAGACCAAGATCAAGCTGCTGCCGAACCTCCTCCATGGCAGCGACATATCCGAGCGAGCCCAGACCGTTCGAGCCTCCCTCCGGGATTATGTAAGGGTGGAGACCAAGGCGCTGAAGCCGATTTGCCTCGGAAGCCATCAGAGCATTGCGTTCACGGTACTCCGCAGGGGAGATCAGGACAAGCTCGGCGCCTAGGAGGCGCATGAGCAGGGCATTGCCTTCCAGGGGTGGGAGCGTGGAAGGATCCTCGGTGCGGAGGAAGACCTGGCAGCGGAGGCCCAGACGAGCAGCCAGGGCAGCCGTAGCGCGACAGTGGTTGGACTGGAGTGCCCCACAGGTCATCACCAGGTTGGAGCGTCGAGAGAGAGCATCCGCAAGGAGAAATTCCAGTTTTCGAACCTTGTTCCCAGCCTCGACGCCTCCAGTAGCATCATCCCGCTTGATCCAGAGGTCCACGCCAAGGCGCTCGGATAGCCGAGGAATCCGTTGGAGCGGGGTTGGCGTGTGGGCGAAGTGGAGCCGCGGTAGCAAGGAAGTCACATGCTCGCGCATGAGGCGGCTTATACCGCTGCTCCCGCCACGCTGTCACCGCAAGGGCAGTCCCCAGAAATCAGGGGCGCTTCATCCGGGCTCGGATCTCCCGTAGACGAGCTTCCATAGCCCCCCGTCGCTGTCGATGTTCATCAATGAGATGCTCAATCGCAAGGTTGGTGGCGATGGCCTCCAAGAACTCGTCGGCAGCTAGGTGAGCGATGGCCTCCAGGTGCTCGCCCAAGCGCTCCTTGAGGCGGGCCCGGATCGCCTCCTTCATCAGCTCCCGCGCGGCCTCCCGCACCAGGCCGTCTGCCTCGGAGAGCAGCACCTTCGATAGCTCCAGATCGAGGAATTCTGTCCCCTCAGGACCCTTACCCCTCGTTCCACTGCCCTCCCATCGGCAGGGCTCGGAGGGACTATGGTGTTCTTGGTGAGGGCGGGGAGGAAGATGAGGAGGATGCGCCATGGGAGGTAAGTATAACGAGCCCAAGATCACGTCGCGCATGCTGTAGCGACCCGGAGCCTTACCCAAGAGAAAATGGGCCGCCCGGAGTGCACCTCGGGCGAAGAGGTCGCGACTGGTGGCCCG
>JANWXX010000472.1 GCA_025057345.1 Polyangiaceae bacterium
GCGATGCCGGTAGAGTGTCTGCCGATTGGGTTATGTGATTTTGTGGGTTGTCAGGGTTGATGGTCCGGCGCCAAACCCCCGGTGGCCCGCACTCTGGAAAGCGTAGGAAAGGAGCCCACAGGATGCACTTTCTTCTGTTGTCAGCGGCCGCGGCGGCAGCGGATGCGGGAAGTGGCGAGATTTCCTTCGGCGCGGCGCTGAAGGCGAACCCGTACTTCCTCATCGGCAACATGATCACGTCGGGTATTGTGCTGACGTTCGTTGTCGAACGTTTCATCTTCCAGCTGACGCGCTACCGGGTAAACTCCAAGGAGTTCTTCGCCCAGGTGAAGAAGCTGGTCGCGGCTGGCAACATCGACCGGGCCATCAAGCTGTGCGAGGCGCGCGACTATCCAGTATTGCAGCTAATCAAGGTAGGGCTGACTCACGCTAACAAAGGGGCCGATGAGATCGATGCCGCACTTTCCGAACGCCTGTCGGAGTTGAAACCCGAATTGGAGAAGCGGGTCGGCACCCTCTGGTCGCTGGCAAACATTGCAACCCTCATTGGGCTGCTTGGGACGGTTGCCGGCCTCATTAGCACCTTCGCTGCGGTGGGTAAGCCGGGCCTTAGCGCTGCGGACAAGCAGCGGCTGCTCTCTCTGGGTATCGCCGAAGCCATGTACAACACTGCCTTGGGCTTGGGTATCGCCGTGTTCTGTATGATCACCCACGCCATTCTTCATGCACGTGCCAAGTCGTTTGCTCATGAACTTGAGCAGATCACCGAGCGTACGTTCAACCTGCTCACCATCACGAACCGACCCGGTGCGTTAGCCCCAGGCCATGCCTTCGCATCCTGTGGCCCCCCTCTGCAGGTGAGGTGAACGATGGAAGAGAACGACGTTCCGCTTTCTGCGTCCCAGCGCTCGAAGATCCGGCGCCTCTCCCAGCCCCAGGAGCACGACCCCTCGGAGGCTGGCGGTGAGCTTAACATCGTGCCCTTCCTCGACATCATCATGAACGTGTTGATGTTTGTCCTAGCGACGATCCCTGCAGTGTTTACCTCCACCATCGATGTTGAGCCGCCCAGCACCGGCGGTCGTGGTGGGATCCGCAAGGAGGTTCCCACCCTCAACCTGACCATGATCATCGCCAGCGGGGGGGTTTCCCTCAAGACCGGTGCCTTTAGCATTGGTCCAGGGTGTGAGGCCGGCGGCGCCGGGTACACGGTGGCCGCTGCCAGCGATGGCTCCGTCCCGTGGGACGAGGTTAAAGCGTGCGCTGCCAAGCTCAAGAATGCTAGCCCCGATTACAAGGACGAGAACAACATTACCATCATCGCCGAGCCGGGTACCCCTTACGCCGTCATCATCAAGGCCATGGATGCGGTGCGCTACAATGGCGACGATGTCCTCTTTGATAACGTGAATTTTGGCGTTCCGCGGTGAGATTAGGCCATGACCCAAAGTTCCCCGGCCACCCGACCCCCAGTCCCCCAGGCTTCTCCCATCAAGTACAAAGCAGCGCTCCGCAAGGCGATCCGTAAGAACCGGAAAGAGCCGGAGATCGACTTCCTCAACATCACTGCGATGCTGGATATGATGACCATCATCCTGGTGTTCTTGTTGAAGAATATGTCGTCCTCGAACGCGGCTCCTCCCCAGAGTGACGACCTCAAGCTACCCCCGTCCATCATCGATACCCAGCCTAAGGAGGACGGGGTCGCCCTCTTCATTACCAAATCGCAGATTCTCCTGGGAGATAACCCGGATCCGGTGGTCCTTTTGCCCGATCGTGCCCAGCTCGCCTCCACGGGCCTGGATGCTCGCTACAAGCGCGACGGTATCAACGGTCTCTACATCACCCCTCTGGGCAATGCACTCCAAGTGGTTCGCGAGCAGGACAAGGCCATCCGTGCGGCAAAGGGCGAAGACCCTAACGCCAAGTCGGAGGCCATCATCATCGCAGACCAGAGTACTCCCTACCGTCTTCTCCTAGAAGTCCTCTATACGCTGGGCCAATCCGAGTTCGGAAAATTTCGGTTGATGGTGCTTTCTGGTTCTGCTGCCAAGCAGCAGTAAGCTCCCGAGTTCTCTGGAACTTGGGTCACCCTAAAGTTTCTGTCGTTGCGGTCAGTAAGGGGCACGGGTAGCCCGTAAGAGGTCGGGAGGTTCCAATGACAGAGCTAGGGCTAATCACGGGTATCGGCATGCTGGGTGTCGTGGTTGCTAGCCTTCTTGCCCGTTCTGTGTTGGCCATGGACACAGGAACGCCGGAGATGCGCCGCGTCTGGAACCCCATCCTGGAGGGGGCCAAGGCATTCCTCAAGCGCCAGAATCAGATGATCCTCAAGTTGGCGACGCTGCCAGCCTGCGTGATTCTGCTCATCTACGGGCTGTTCCGGCAGCGGCAGAGCTTGGATTCAGTTTCTTCGGGGGAACTAGCCTTCTGGATGACGCTTTCCTTTGGGCTAGGGGCACTTTGCTCTGGAGCAGCGGGGTACGCAGGGATGTGGGTGGCGATTCGATCGAACATCCGGACAGCATCTGGGGCTTGCCGCAGCACCAACGATGCGCTCCAAGCGGCGCTCCGGGGTGGAGGGGTGGTAGGGCTGTTCGTGACAGCGTTGAGCTTGCTGGGAGTAGTGGGGCTGTTCTCCGCCATCTTTGCTTCTCAGGGGGGCTTGTCGGGGGGGCCTGCCGTGGTGCAGCGGCTAGCGCCGCAGATCCCATTGATGATCGCGGGTTACGGTGTCGGAGCGAGCTTCGTAGCGCTGTTTGCCCAGGTAGGTGGCGGTATCTACACCAAGGCAGTAGAGATGGGGGCGGATCTGGTGAGCAAGGTGGAGGTAGGTATTCCTGAGGATGATCCAAGGAATCCTGCCGTGATCGCCGATCTGGTGGGAGACAACGTGGGCAACTGCGTTGGGCGTGGGGCAGACCTCTTCGAAAGCATCTCGGTGGAGACGATCGGAGCGATGATCCTGGCATCAAGCCTCTACGAGGCGAACCCAGGGAGGCTGTCGAATGTCCTTGGGGTGCTGCTGTTCCCGCTGGTCGTAGGAGCTTTCGGGCTCCTCTCCTCTATCATCGGGGTGTTTTCGGTGAAGACCGACGACAGCGAAGAGCCGATGAGCGCGCTCAACCGGGGGTTTTATGTGACGGTGGTGTTGGCTGCTGCGGGGCTAGCGGGAACGAGCTTGTGGCTCCTTGGGCCCTACTGGAAGATGTTTCTCTTGTGCGGTGTGGTGGGTCTGGCGGCCAGCCTGGCCTTCGTCCACATCGCGCTTTACTACACCGCGCACAAGCACGGATCAATGCAGGGTATTGCGCAGGTAAGCGCGAGCGGTCCGGCGACCAACGTGATCCAGAGGGTAGCGGTAGGCTTCGAATCGACAGCGCTTCCAGTGCTGGTGATCTCAGTGACGCTCCTGGGATCGTACCTCCTAGGGGAAGCGAGCGGTTTGGAGAATGCAGGGCTTTTCGGTATCGCAGTGGCGGCGATGGGGATGCTGAGCACCGCCGGGTACATCCTGGCGATGGAAACCTTGGGATCCATCACCGACAATGCTGGCCGTGTGGTGGAGATGTCCATTGGCCAAAAACAGCCAGAGCTCCGGGCCCGCACCAACCGACTGGAGGCGGCGGGTAACACCACCAAGGCATTGACCAAGGGATATGCGGTAGGGTCCGCGGCGCTGGCGACNTTCTTGCTCTTCTCCGCAGTGGTAGACGAGATCAACCATTACGG